>DAIQOB010000232.1:0-5113 GCA_036788075.1 Syntrophobacteraceae bacterium | reverse complement strand
TGGCCCAGATCATCGAGGCGAGGGTTGAAGAAATACTCAAGATCATAGAATGGGAGCTCGTCCGCTCGGGCTTTGTGGAGTCGCTCCATGGAGGAGTCGTTCTCACGGGAGGCGTATCCCTCTTGCCCGGCATACGGGAACTGGCGGAGAAGATTTTCGATCTGCCGGTGCGCATCGGTGTTCCATATCAATTTGGAGGATTGGGAGACGTGGTCAAGAATCCCATGTTCGCCACGGCGACAGGCTTGCTTGCATACGGCCGAAAACGCGGCAAAGTGCGTCTTCCAGTGGAGGAGTCCAACAGTTTGGTGAACAAAGTACTGATGATCATGAAGCGCTGGTTTAAGGAATTCTGGTGAGGTTGGAACTGCAGGGCGTGAGGGCGATGCCGCTCCTCCAACTCGGAGGAGGCGGGGGCGTCCCAGTTCGTGGGTATGTGCTCCAGGCTGTTTTTCAGCCTGGGCATGCGTGCTGCGTGATATTGGTTCGGAAGAATAAGCGGTTTTCAGTAATTTTTGAGTGAAGTCGAAACAGGGTGGCGATCTTGAATGTCATTTGGAGATGACTGGTTCAAGGACGGGGAAAGGCGCAGATATGGAGAAAAAAATCGAGAGTCCGGTCGTAGCAAACAGCAGCCGTGCGAAAATCAAAGTTTTGGGAATTGGCGGCGGTGGCGGCAATGCCATCAACAACATGATCAGTGGAGGCCTGGATGGTGTTGAATTCATCGCTGCCAACACCGATTTTCAGGTGCTGGATCAAAATCTGGCTCCCACTAAAATCCAACTGGGCGTGAACCTCACCAAGGGGTTGGGTGCGGGCGGCAATCCCGAAGTCGGCAGCAAGTCGGCTCAGGAAGACATGGATAAGATCCGCGAAGCCATAGACGGCAGCGACATGGTGTTCATCACCGCCGGTCTTGGTGGGGGAACGGGAACGGGAGGAGCTCCCGTGGTGGCCCAGGTGTGCAAAGAAATCGGGGCGTTGACGGTGGCTGTGGTCACGAAGCCTTTCGCATTTGAGGGGAAAGTGCGGCAGCGCAACGCGGAAGAGGGCCTCAAAGCCCTTCAGGATTCGGTGGATACCCTCATCACGATTCCCAATAACCGCCTTCTGTGTCTGGCCGATCGTCGGGCCACTTTTCTCGAAATGTTCAAGCGCGCAGATGACGTCCTCCTCTACGCAGTGAAGGGTATTTCGGACCTCATCACGCATCCGGGTTATATTAATGTGGATTTCGCCGACCTCAGAACCGTCATGGGCGAAAAAGGGCTGGCCCTCATGGGGACAGGCATGGGCGTGGGCGAAAACCGTGCTTCTCAGGCAGCTCAGCAGGCCATTTCCAGCCCGCTTTTGGAAGACATCTCCATTCACGGTGCCCGTGCGGCCCTCATCAATATTTCCACGGGTGTGGATCTGGGGATGCACGAGTTCGAAGAGGTGGCGTCTCTCATCCACAAGGAAATGGACGAGGATGCCAATATTTTCCTGGGAATGGCGTTGGATCCCAGGATTGGGGAAGAGGTTCGAGTGACGGTCATCGCCACGGGCATCGGCAAAATGGAGCATCCCCAAAAACAGGAAGCTCCCACGCGGTCCAGGCGGCTCGCTTCGGAAGGGATCGTTCCAGAGCTGAATTACGACTATCTCCAGGTTCCCACGGTCGTGCGGCATCGCCCGACCCGGGAAATGGATACCATGCAGGAGCAGCAGCCCAAGAGGCGCACCTTTCTTCAGAAATTGACGGGGGCACCCAAGGAGGAGGAAGATTTGAGCATACCCACCTTCATCCGTCGTCAGGCTGACTGAAAATCCATCTGAAAGCAGGGGTCCTCCTCATGTGAGCATGGCGGGCAGGTGGAGGACCCCGCCTCTCGATCACCCGCTCTCATATCCACTTTCACCCCCTCTCCGGGACACTGTCCGTGGCCCCCGAACAGCGGTCCGATTTATGCTTTGGAAACTCAAGAAACGCCAGCAGCAATGGCTGGCCGAGGAGAAAGGAACCATCCTCAAGGATTGGCGGGGAAGAGTGCACATCGCCCTCGCTTTCCCCAATCGCTATTCCGTGGGAATGTCCAACCTGGGCTTCCAGTCCGTCTATGCAGCTCTGAACGCGCTGGATGAGGTGGTATGCGAAAGGGTCTTCTACCCGGAACCTGAAGACATACCGCTTTTGCGCCGGGACCCGGGGAAGCTCCTCTCCGTGGAGTCGCAAAGGCCCCTTGCCGACTTTCACCTCGTGACCTTTTCCCTTCCTTTTGAAAACGATTACGTCAATGCCCTTGAAATGCTGCAGTGGGGGGGGATTCCCCCTAGAGCCGAGGACCGCAGGGAGTCCGATCCCTTCGTGGCGGCCGGCGGGGTCGCTGTATTTTTAAATCCCGAGCCCCTGGCCCCCTTCATGGATTTCATTTTTGTGGGGGAGGCGGAGGCGCTTCTGCCGGATTTTGAAAGCCTCTGGAAGGAATTGCGTGAAGGAGACCTTCCACGGAAGGATTTTCTCAAGACCCTTGCGGAACAGGTTCCCGGTGTTTACGTACCGTCATTCTTCGAGGTTTCGTACAGCACCGAGGGAACTCTGGAGTCCATGGAGCCTCTGGCTGGCTTCAACATCCCTCGCAGGATCCGCTACCGACGTGCCGATCTTTCGCAGGGGAAACCCTGTCATACAGTCATTTTCACTCCCCATACGGAGTTCAGCAATGTCCTCCTCCTGGAAATCGGGCGGGGGTGTGGGCGTGGCTGCCGGTTTTGTGCCGCCGGCTATGTCTATCGCCCCGTGAGGTACCACAGGGCCGAGGCGTTATTGAATGCAGCCGAGCCGGTGATCCGGGAAATCCCACGAGTGGGACTGGTGAGCGCGGCGGTTTCGGATCATCCCGAGATCACTTTTCTCTGTGATGCTTTCCTGGAAAAAGGAGGTGCGCTCTCCTTCTCTTCCTTGAGGGCCGATAGCCTCACTCCTCAAATCGTGACAGCCCTCCAGGAGAGCCGGCATCAGTCCGTTGCCATCGCTCCCGAGGCGGGGTCTGAACGTATGCGACGCGTCATCAACAAGAACATTACCGTCGAACAGATTCATGCGGCAGTCGATCTGCTGACCGAAAAGGGCATCCTCCATCTGAAGCTGTATTTCATGATCGGGTTGCCTACGGAGACTTTGGAAGACCTTCAGGCCATTGTAGACCTTGCCAAGGACATCAAGCACCATGTGCTCAAGATCAGCCGGGGAAAGAAGCGATTGGGGACGATCACCTTGAGCATTCATGGATTTGTGCCCAAGGCTTTTACACCCTTTCAGTGGGCTTCCTTTGCAGGCGTGAGGGAATTGAAGGATCGGTCCAGGTGGATTCAGAAGGCTCTCCAGAAGGTTCCCAATGTCCGGGTCCACTTCGATATGCCCAAATGGGCCTATGTGCAGGCCCTGCTGGCACGGGGAGACCGCCGGGCCGCAGAACTGCTCCAACGGGTTGCTTTGGGGGGAGTGGCCTGGACGCAGGCCCTCCGAGAATTCCCCTTCAATCCGGACTTCTGGGTCATGCGGGAGAGGGGATCGGAGGAATTGTTCCCCTGGGAGATCATCGATCATGGAGTGAAGCGATCGTATTTGTGGGAAGAATACCGCCGGGCACTGGCAGGAACGAGTACGCCTCCCTGCCGGCTGGAGGAAAACTGCAGAAGGTGCGGCGCTTGCTCACCCTGAAGCGGGTGCGTGGCCATAAGGTATTGATATTGCCAAATACGGTTCTTATTTTCTGACGCTGAATTTGCGACGTGTTATGATTTGTGCAAACTGTTTTCTACCCGATGGGGGAGAAGATCCAAAGGAGAAACGATATAAATATGTCTCAGCAAGACTACTACAAAATCCTGGGCGTGTCGCCAGATGCTTCAGCGGATGACATCAAAAAGGCCTACCGCAAATTGGCGCTGGAGACTCATCCCGACAGGAACCCCAACGATCGACACGCCGAGGAACGTTTCAAAAAAATCAGTGAGGCCTACGGAGTGCTCATTGACCCCAACAAGCGTTCGCAATACGATCAGTATCGCAATCTGGGGTTCCAGCAGCGTCCAAATGGAACCGCCGGGCCGGGTTTTGGATACTCGCAGGAAGAAATTTTCCGTGACTTCTTCAGCAGCCGGTATGCTCAGGATGCTTTTGCAGATATGCAGCGGGAATTTCAGCGCATGGGCTTCCGTTTCGACGACACATTCCTCAACCGCCTCTTTTTTGGAGACAAGACCATATTCTTTCAGGGAATTTTTTGGGGCGGCCCCGAGGGTACCCGTGTCTTCCGATACGGTGGGACGACAGGGCAGAGGGCTCCGGGCTGGGGACAGACCATGCGTCAAGAGGCTCGTCCCGAACCCGAAAAGCCGAAAGGTCTTCTGGAACAGGGAGCTTCGCTGCTGGTCAAGGCAGGGAAAAAGCTCAGTGGGTATCTCCTGAAGAAAGCATTGGGATGGTCGGGCGCTCCCTCCACTTCTGAAGATCAGGGTGTTCTACAGGAGGAAAACCATGACATGACCTACCGATTGGTGATTTCTCCCAGCGATGCCATGAACGGGGCGGTCGTGGAAGTGGGGCTCCCTCATATGGGGGAGGGGAAGCGGGTGTCCATCCGTATTCCGCCCGGAGTCAAATCCGGTACGAAGCTCCGCCTGAAGGATATGGGACGCAACTTTGCGGGCAATATGTCCGATCGTGGCGATCTCTATATCGAGCTGCAAGTCATGTGAGGTGAGGGATGCACTGCCGGTCGCCTGACGCCGGACTGCCTGCCATTTCGCGCGAAGGGAGCCATTTCAAGGGCCTTCAGTCCGTAACGATACTTGTAAGAAGTTTTTTGAAGGCTTGCTGGATAACGGTGAAATCATCACTTTGAAGTGTCCGGGCATCCATGAGAAAACGGTCTGATTCGATGCGCCCGATAATGGGAGGCGTGTAATTTCTCATAAAGAGCTCTACTTTTTGGGTGCTCAACTGCTCGGATCTCACAGCGACAACAAAGGTCGGGAGGTTTTGCGCCGGCAGGGATCCCCCGCCCACCTGGGAAGCGCTGGGCTCCACGGTAGCCTCGAAAATGGACTTTGAATCGGCTTCTGC
>DAIQOB010000231.1:0-5119 GCA_036788075.1 Syntrophobacteraceae bacterium | reverse complement strand
GGGCGGAGGAGGGCGGTGCGATGGGTGTCCTGGGCAGAATAAAACATTTTTCCACTTGTGGATCAAGCGGGTTTGTGTGGTAATCTCAGGAGGGCGATGGTCCCATCATGAGTGGATGAGATGGAACTCCGGCATTACCCGCAGGGAAATGAACCTTGCCAATGGCAGATGCACACCATTGCATCATCGAAGTGCTGGAACGGATGATTGAAGGAGGGTGCGTGCAATGAAACAAAAAATAGGCTTCATGGGGTTGGGGATCATGGGGGTGGCGATGGCTGCCAACATTGCCAGGGCCGGTTTTCCGATCACCGTGTATAACCGGACCCCTGGGAAAGACTCGGAATTGAAGAAATTTGGAGTGACCACGGCAACGTCCCCCCGGGCTCTCGGGGAAGCTTCCGACGTGATCATCGCCATGGTCACGGGGCCGGAAGCGCTCGATCATCTATTGTGGGGACCGGATGGCGCGGCCGAGAGCCTGAAGGCCGGCAAAACCTTCATCAACATGAGCTCCGTTTCGCCCATGTTCACGCGAGAGTTGGGGGAGAGGCTCGCAGCCTCGGGAGTTGTTTTCATTGACGCTCCGGTGTCCGGATCCAAAAAACCGGCCGAGGACGGGACCCTTTTGATCCTTGCCGGCGGCCCGGAGGCGGAGATTGCCGCCCTGTCCCCTCTGTTCGAAGCCATGGGGAAGAGCGTGATCTACTGCGGTGAAGCAGGGCAGGGGTCCATGATGAAGATGATGAACAATCTTTTGCTGGGGGCCATGCTGGAAGGCCTGGCTGAAGCCCTCAATTTTGGAAAGCACGGGGGCCTTTCCATGGATGCCATGCTGGAGGTGGTGCTCAACGGGCCTTTAAGCTGCCCCATCTTCAAGATGAAAGCGGACATGCTGAAAACCAACGATTTCCCGGCAAACTTTCCTCTGAAGCACATGACGAAGGATATCAAGTTTGTTGTGGATACGGCCTATGCGAATGGGGCGCCTGTGCCTGCAGCCCTTGCTCTACTGCAGATTTTTCGCCTGGGGGTAGGGCAACAATGGGGGGATCTCGATGTAGCCGCTGTGTCCAGGGTCCTGCAATTCCTGAGCGATGTGGAGTGATGCCTGGACGTGGAGGGATGGACTGCTGCCGGGTCATCCTCCGCCCACGGGGGGAAAGAAGGCGACGCGCTCATCTCCCTTCAGAGCTGTATCCCATGAAGATCCAATACCATCCACCATGATGATCCTGACCTCATCCAGGGGGATTTCCAACCGCTCGGCAACCATCCGGACGGTGGTTCCGGGCGGAACTTCCAGGGAGTGTCCTGTCCCGCTGTCGTAGCCGGGGATGTGCTTCCTGAGGGTTGCCGCAAGCAGGACTTTCAGTGCCATCCTTATTATCTCGCTTTTACCTCGGTAGAGGGATCTCAGGCAAATTCACCCCTGCGCGGTACACGCGCTTGATGATGACATTGGAAACAAGGGCCGTGTACTCCTTGCCCTGCTCCAGGTCCACGCGGATCGTCTGGTCATCGATCTCCATATACCTGGAGAGCACTGCCAGGATATCGTTTTTCAGGGACTCCATAACATCAGGTGTGAGATCGAGCCGATCGTGCATCAACACGACCTGCATGCGTTTCCTGGCCACCTGCCCGCTGGCTTTTTCACCAAAAAATCGGCGTATTGCCTTCAGCATGAGATATTCCTCCTCTTCAGCTGTTCCAAATCAACCGTTTCATGCGGCCCAGGAAGCTGCCGTTGTTGCCCATATCCACGGGAATGTTTTCTCCCTGTAAACGAGCCGCGATCAATTGGAAGGCCTGGCCGGCCTTGCTGCCGCGCTCATGGACCAGGGGAACCCCACGATTGGTGGAGATCACGACTTCTTCGCTCTCGGGAACCACACCCAGGAGGGGGACCGCGAGGAGAGAGACGATATCTTCCGTGGACATCATGTCTCCCTTTTTCACCATCCGCTGATTCAAACGGTTGACAATGAGGTGGATCTCTTTCAGGAGGCCTGCCTCCAGAAGCCCGATGACCCGATCCGCATCTCGAATGGCGGAGACTTCGGGTGTGGTAACGACTACAGCTGCCGCAGCGCCGGCAACGGCGTTCCGAAATCCCTGCTCGATGCCCGCAGGGCAATCGATGAGGACAAAGTCAAACTCCTCCGCCAGTTCCTCGCAAAGCTGCTTCATCTGTTCGGGCTGGACCGAATCCTTGTCGCGGGTCTGTGCTGAAGGGATGATAAAGAGATTGTTGAGCTTGCGGTCACGGATCATGGCCTGTTCTTTACGGCATTTGCCCTCGATGATGTCGACCAGGTTGTAGACGATGCGGTTTTCCACCCCCATGACCACATCCAGGTTGCGCAGCCCTATATCTCCATCCACCAGAACAACATTGTACTTTTTCTTGGCGAGCGTCGTCCCAATGTTGGCTACGGTGGTCGTTTTGCCAACGCCGCCCTTGCCAGAGGTTACTACGATGACTTTACCGGCCATGTTGGTTCCGTTCCTGTTTGAGTTTAGAGTTTTTCATGTGCATCACACCGTAATGACTTCAATGGAGTCCCCCTGAATTTCAGCAATCTCATATCGTTTGGGGATGGGTTGATTGCCCTGGGGGGGGACAGCCACCAGGTCCGCAATGCGTATTTGGTGTGGAGCAATGCTGATGGCCCAGATGCGGGCAGCGCGATTGCCGGTCGCGCCGGCGTGGGCCAGTCCTCTCAGGCTGCCAAAAACGACAATGTCTCCTACGGCGATGATCTCCGCACCCGGATTGACATCGCCCAGCACCACGCAGTCCGAGGGTGAAACGACCCGAGCTCCCGAGCGGCATGTGGTGCGGATGACCAGGGGAGACGGCTCTTTGTTTCCAGGAGCTTCCTGCCGCAGGGTGGCGGTCGGCCGTGGCTGCGGGCGCTCCGCAAGGAAGTCGAGCGAGTCTGCCAGTTTCACCTGGGAGAGCTTCACCTGGGATTTTTCTTCCAGCAGGTGATTGAGCGCCAGGATCTCATCCGTGCGAAGGGGCTTTTCCCGCAAATCGAGAACCATCTCAGCGTTGTGGAAGAAATCATGCGACTCCTCCAGTCGCTGGTGCATGTAGGTCATGATGGAATCGAAAGAAGCCTTCGCATCCGGCACCAGGATGAAGCCGTTGCGATTCGCTTTTATCTGTATGGGAATTGATTCGTTTGAATGCATAATCACTTTTGTGGAATCGAGAACAGGGCAGAAGGATCCGGACTGTCCAACGCATTTATAATGTTGACTACTTTATCGTAATGCAGCACTCGAAGGCAAGACCCATTCCGAGAGCTGAGACCAGCTTTGCACCCGTGGGAATTCCTCTGCCAGAGTTTTTCGATTCCAGGGTTGATCAAAGAGGAGTGGCTGTATGTCCTCGCGTGCCAGCTGTCTGCAGGTTTCCAGGCGGTCTTCCACAAAAAACCTGATATTCATCTCTTTCAGTATCTGCAGCTTCTTTCCCGGATCGCCTGTGGCAATGACCTGGATCTGTTCTTTGGGGACATCCGCGAGGGTCTGGTGGAGCCATTGCGTGATGGATTCCGGCCAAATGCGTGCCGTTACGAATCGCAGCGGACCGTGCTGAGCCAACCGGCTCAGGACCTGTGGGGCACCGGGTACGGGAGGCGTCCGCAGTGTGTGTTCATCGTCCAGTGTTATGCAAATGAGCTCGTTCAGAACTTCGGAATCCAGATTCACACACTGATGCAGGTCGTAGCAATCAATATGGTCTTTGGTGAAGTCTTCAAGACCATAGCGTTTCCGGGCGAGATCCACAAACATGACCATGGTGTCGGCCACGACGCCGTCGATATCGAAGGCGAGCTCGGCAGGAGGTATCTTTCTTTTTGAGTACAGGGTCATGGATAATCCATCATTCAGACGTCGGCAGGTTCATCGAAGTGGAATTCTATTTCATAAATGCCTTCTTCCAAACTGGTGTGAATGACATAACCCACTTTGTTGAAGACGGCGAGCATCTTTCGGTTGGCAGCCAGCACATAGGCCGTCAGTCCGCTGATCCCCTTGCTTTTGGCCACTTCGCATAGAGAGCGCAGCAAAAACGAACCGATGCCTTTTCTCTGATATGCGGCGCGTACGGCGAAATCCACCTCGGCCATGTTGGTCTTTTGATCCAGGATGTACCGGCCCAGGGCAATGATCGTCTCGTTGCCGATTTCTCCCGTAACCCCCACAATGGCCATTTCGTGCTCGTAGTCGATATTCACCATGCTCTGCGTGTTGCGGTGGGGGAAAACCTTCATGGCCGACAGGAAGCGGTAGTAAATATCCTGGTCCGGCAGGGAGTAGAAGAACTCCTGCAGCGGGCGTTCGTCGGTGGGCTTGATGGGGCGGAAAAAGACGGGCACCCCCCCGGCAAATACCTGGTGTGTTTCCCACTGCCCCGGGTAAAGGGGCTCGTAAATGGGAGGAAGGATCTGATCCTGGTAAACGTAGCGCAGGTTCTTGGATTCAGTCAGCAGGCGTTCCCTGAACTTGGGGTGGGCGACATTGATGAGGGCCAGTGCACGTTCTCTTATGGTCTTTCCGTGTAGATAGGCAATCCCGAATTCCGTGACAACGTAGCTGACCGTGCTGCGCGAACTGACGACTCCCGCTCCATCGGTCAGATGGCTGACGATACGGCTCCTGCGTCCGTCGGAGCTTGTGGACGGCAGCACAATGATGGACTTTCCCTTCCGTGAACGGGAGGCTCCGTGCATGAAATCCACGTGCCCGCCAATTCCACTGTAAACCCTGTGGCCGATGGAATCGGCGCATACCTGACCGGTGAGATCGATCTCCAGGGCGGAATTGATGGATACCATCTGGTCGTTTTGGCTTATGAGGCGCCGGTCATTGACATAATCGATGGGGTAAAGCTCCACCTCCGGGTTATTGTGGACGAAGTCGAACAGCTCCTTGCTTCCCACACAGCAGCTGGCAATGATTTTCCCCTGGTGCACGTTCTTTTTGCGCCCGGTGACGGCCCCTTTGCGCACGAGGTAGAGATGGGCATCCGTAAGGGCTTCCGTATGAATTCCCAGATCTTGCTTGTGATCGAGATATCTCAGGACCGACCCGGCGATCC
>DAIQOB010000230.1:0-5162 GCA_036788075.1 Syntrophobacteraceae bacterium | reverse complement strand
CACCCCCCATTGCCGAGGAAGCCAGGACCATCGTCCGAAAAGGCAAGGAAAAGTAAGGGCAACCTCTCCCTATCGAGCGTACGGGCTCCCCTGCTCCGCAACCCCTCAGCACACCGGCTGGGGTCCCTCTCCATGGACCTCAGCCGGGCATCCCATAGACGGCCTCAGCACCTCCACACCCTCAAGAGTACCGCCTCTTCTCTCAAAGTTAAAAAATGCTTTGCAATAATTATGCATATTATGACATAATCCATTTTTACCATTTTAACATGCAACCAATTGGAATAACTCCTGGAATCGGTTGAAGAGCAAATCCTGCAGTTTCATCAATCACAACATGACGAGAACAGCAGCCTGAAAATGAGATTCCATGAGTGGGTGAGGTTTTGGATATGATGGATCTTAATGCAGCGCAGAAGCAGATTCTGGAAGCAACTCCTGTCCTGGGTCATGAAAGCGTGTCTATTCTGGATTCTCTAAGGAGAGTTCTTGCCCATGATGTCGTCGTCACGGAGGATTTTCCGGCTTCCGATCTGTCAGCATTGGACGGCTATGCTGTGCGCCATGCTTCCGTGCTGGGTGCTTCCAGGCTGAGTCCGGTACGCCTCCAAATTGTTGGGGAATCAGCCGCTGGAAGGCCGTCCGGCGTGAGTTTGAGAGAAGGTGAAGCCATTCGCATCATGACCGGTGGACTGGTCCCTGCAGGAGCCGATACGGTAGTCAAGTTGGAGGACACTTCAGAAGACGAAGGCTACGTTCTGTGCACCAACGACCCTGGACCCGGCGACGGCATCCGCTTCCGTGGAGAATCATTGAAGAAGGGTGATTTGGTCCTCAGGGCGGGAGATGTCGTCGGCCCGGCGGAAATCGGTGTCCTGGCAACGCTTCGGCGCGCCTACGTGTACGTTCATCAAAAACCCCTGGTGGCGATTCTGTCAACGGGTGATGAACTCACGGACTTTCACGAGCCGCCTTCTCCCTGGAAGACCATGTGCTCGAATCTATACGCCCTGACCGCACAGGTGATGGAGACCGGCGCCATTCCCCTCAGCCTGGGCATCGTGCGGGACGATCTTGACGCACAGCAAGCCTTCCTCTCCGATGCGCTGCGTGCGGACGTCCTCATCACGTCGGGCGGACTGTCCAAGGGCAAATATGACCTGGTCAAAAGGTCTCTGGCATCATTGGGAATGGGCATCAGGTTTTCCAGCATGTTCGCAAAGCCGGGCAAACCAATGATCTTCGGCACGATAGGCAAAAAGCTCGTGTTCGGGCTGCCCGGAAACCCATCGGCGGGGATGCTTTCCTTCGATCAATTCATCAGGCCCGCACTCCTCAAAATGATGGGGCACCAGGATGCAGGCCGTGAGTCTGAATGCACATCCCACTGGCGCAAGCTGAGCGGCCCAACGTCCGAGGTCGATTCGTTCGCGGAGGGGAACGAAGGAAATGCAGGATTGTACAGAGCATCCCTCGTGCCTTTGGGAAAGCCCTCACCTTTGAGGGCCAAGAGCCGTAAGAGGCAAAAGGGTATAGAGGACCCTGCATCGACGCACCCCGAGCGAACCACTCAATGAAGTATTCCAAATACTTGGTGAAAATGCACTGAAAAGCCTTGTCCCGGCCGCGGTGCACGGCCACCAACAAATAGCTAAGATGTAATCATGATATGGCTATATTGTCGCTTGACCTCTCCTCTTCTAAGTGCTAACCTTTATGTCAAATCTGATGTAAATGATTAACTCTGACCGGTCGCCCTTCTCGAAAGCCCATGGTGCCGTGCTGCTTTTCCATGGAAGTTCTTTTCGAAAAGTGCATTTTGGCGGCTGAGGAGACAACAATGAACGGAAAAGAACTGACGGAGCCCGCTGCGATCAGCGGGTACAGGCGCGGAGCCGGCGCCCCTCAGAGGAAAACAAAGCCTGCACCTTTAGATGAGGAGATGGTGACAAAGGAGCTCACCGAATGAATGCCCAGCGACCTGACGTTCCCTCCATCAGCATCATCATCCCCGTTAAGAATGAAGCGACCTTTATCCAGCGCTGCCTTTTATCTCTTTTGGAGCAGGACCATCCTTCTGAAAAACTCGAGATCCTGGTAGTGGACTGTGACAGCCGGGATGGAACCGTAGAGATTGTGAAGGAGTTGGCAGCTCTCCACAACAATATCAAACTGCTCAGTAATCCGGATGGCGCCATACAGAACGCCGTACGTATCGGAATAGCCCATGCCAAAGGCGATTTGGTTCTCCGCGGTGAGGCCGGTGCCGTGTACGCATGGTATTATGTCAGCAGTTGTATCCAGAAGGCTAAAGAGGTCCGGCAGGTACTATATTGAGGCTCGCGGAAATCTGGCCTCCCGCATTCCAGAGGGGCATTGTTGTGTCAATTTTTATGTCTTTTTTGATATAGACAGGAATCCAAATGCGTCACGGCCTGAAAGACTCTGTCGGCGGTGAATCGAGCTGCCGGGCCGCTCACGAAAAAGAAATCACGAAACCATTTATCCTCTTATTCCAGGATTTTGGCCGGGGGGACAGGATCGCACGATAAGGGACAGCATTTGTATAGGCAACAATTCCCAATAATCAGCGAAGAGGTGACAACAGATGAGGTACGCAGAAACAGGCTACAATTTGGAAATTGATTTGGCGACGGGAAACATCGAACGGGTGGAGACCGACCCGAAATTGATGGAGCTTCATCTCGGGGGGCTCGACACCAGCGTCAAGATTCACTGGGACAGGGTTCCTCCTGAAACCACCGCCTTCGATCCCGAAAACCTGATGGTCATCGCCGCAGGTCTTCTGGTGGGCACCCCCGCTTACAGCTGCAATCGCACCATTATCAGCACGATTTCACCTCAGACGGGGTTGCTGGCCTATCCCATGATGGGGGGATTCTTTGCGGCAGAATTGAAGCAGGCCGGTTACGACAAGGTCATCATCCGCAACAAGTCCCCCAAGCTGGTCTATCTCTATATCAACAACGACAAGGTGGAACTGCGGGATGCCGCTCATCTGAAGGGTAAGGGAGCCGTCGAAACCTGCGAGCTCATCCGGCAGGAATTGAACCAGCCGAACGCCCAGGTGGCGGCCATCGGCCTGGCCGGTGAAAACCGCGTCTGGTTTGCCTCCATCGAGCAGGGGCGGTCCAGCTGCAGCAGACAGGGCGCGGGTGCCGTCATGGGTGACAAAGGCCTCAAGGCTGTCGTCGTTCGTGGAACGAAGGACATCAACCTGGCCGACGGCGCCAAGTTCATGAAGCACATGAAAGATATCACCGCCTACATCAATTTCCGCAATGAAAACCCCCTCCCCGGGATACAGCCCATCATGGCCGGCATCGGGTCGCCGCAGGAAATGCTGCACGTGGACGAGGCGTGGCATACGACGGGGTTCGCCTGGGGAAATGCCCGCGTTCGGAGAAAAGACTTCTGGACGGAGGAAATCGCCGAAAGCTGGAAAAAGACTCAACACGAAGCGGTGAAGCGGTTGATCAGCTGCTACAACTGTCCTCAACAATGCGGCGCCTTGATCACCTACAAAGACGTTCCGGCGTACTTCATGAAATGCTTCTCCAAGCTGACCTATACCATGGCGGCCTACGTGGAGGACCTGGATTTCGCCTTCAGAATTGCCCATCGAGCCTTCAACTACGGGTTGGATTCTTTCTCTACACCGCAGGTCCTTGCCTTCGCCGTCGAGCTCTATGAAGCCGGCATTCTGACGGATGAGGACATGCCGGGATTCCCACCGAGCAACGAAGATCGGTTCTACTACCTGCTCGACAAGGTGGCCCGGAGGGAGGGAATCGGAGATATCCTGGCGGAAGGCACGTACGGGGCCGCCAGAAAAATCGGCAAGGGTGCCGAAAAATACGACCACAACACCACCAAGAAGCATGAGCAGATGAACGTCAAGCTGGGCATGATGGATCCCCTTTACTACATCATGTACGCCACCAACGAAAAAATCAGCATCACCCAGATTGAAGGCAACTGGCCTCAGTCTCCTTTCCCCACCATGGAGCAGAGAGAGGAGTTTGTCAGCGACTGGCCACAGCTCCCCGATGAAAAGTTCAAGAAATATTTCCTGGACTGGGAGCCGCGCGGAGAAATGGCGAATCCCTATTACCCAACCCCTGACATCGCCAGTGAAATCGTGGATTGGATGGACACAATTCACAACATCGATGATGCCCTGGGATTCTGTGCCGGTATGGCGTCCTTCTGCCTGAAGCCTCCCTATCACATCAACAATTACTGGAAATTGATATCGGCAGCGACGGGGATGCAGGTCGACAAAGACGAAGTGGTACGAAAGGTCAAGAGGAGCAGGAACTTGCATCGAGCCTACAATGTCTTGAGAGGCATGCGCAGAGCTGACGAGAAGCCGCCTGCAGACCATTGGAAGAAAAGGTTTCCCGAAATCGAAGAAAAGCTTCTGGACGCATACTACAAGCACAAGGGATGGAATAACGACGGTATTCCCACGAGAAAGACCTTGGAAGAATATGATTTGGGCTATGTTGCAGACGAACTGGAAAGAAGGGGGATATTGAAAGATGGCCAAGATTAAGAAAAAGGTGAAGACAATCAAAGTCGATGCAGATAAATGCAATGGCTGTCGGTCATGTGAAATCATCTGCTCATCGTTTCACGCCACACCCAAATACAGCCTCAGCAATCCCGCCAGGTCTCGTATCCAGGTGATTCGTCATCCCATACAGGACATCTGGGTTCCTGTTTTCGCCGGTGAGTATACTCCGGCAGAATGCATGGGGAGAGATAAGTACATCATCGCTGGGAAGGAATACGACGAGTGTGGATTCTGCCGGGCTGTCTGTCCATCCCGAGACTTGTTCAAAGAGCCCGATTCCGGCCTCCCTCTCAAGTGCGACATGTGTGAAGGCGAAGAAAAGCCCCTCTGTGTGGAATGGTGCCTCAATGATGTCCTGATCTTCGAAGAACGGGAAGAGGAAGTCGACGAGGAAGAGGAACAGAGACTGGAGGATATGGAGATCGGCCTGGAGGCATTGGCGGACAAGTATGGTCTCGACAAGCTGAAGGAAGCCCTTTCTCGCATGACAAAAGACTGATCATCAGGGCGAAAGAAGAGGTTTGAGAAAAGCGGTGGAAACTGTAGCCCCTTATAAAGATAT
>DAIQOB010000229.1:0-5166 GCA_036788075.1 Syntrophobacteraceae bacterium | reverse complement strand
GAAGGATTTCACCCAGTCCTTGGAGATGACCTTGATGGCGACATCTCGATTGAGGTTGAGCTGATGAGCCCGGTAGACTTCCTCCATCCCGCCCTTGCCGATAAAGCCAAGGATCACCCATTTATTGTTGAGGACCGTGCCCACATCAAATGTCACGTTCGAACTGTTGCTCATGGCGTGGCACACTCCGCTGAAGGTCGATTTGCTGGTCCAGTTCGGAAAATGATTCGATGTCTGCCTGATTGCGTCCATGTTTCTCTCTGTCTATGAGGTGTTTCATTTCAGGCGTTTGCCTTTATCTGGAAATAGAGCAGGAAATGTGCCATCCGATATCCGATCACGCATAAGTATCGTATACTGCAGCCTTTTTGATATATAAGGCCTCGGCGATGCTTTGCCCCGAAGCAGGGGTGGGTAAGAGTTATCCACAAGAACCGATCGGCGTTCATTCGTGTGGATACCTGCTGCTCAGGCGCCTTGTGTGGGAGCGCAATCATCGGATATCTCCAGAAGGTTATTACCCCTTGCCTCAAGGTGCGTGCATCGATCACTTCGATGGTGGTTTGTGCCGAACCAGTTTTCTTGGTTTGATCTACACTTGGTTCTTCCTGCTTGTTACGGAAGGGCTTTCTCTGAGGGGCAGAAAGGGAGGGAAGCCGGTTTCAAGATCTCATGACTTACTGGAGCAGGCTCCTCGATTTGGGCGAAGCATCTCGTGCCTGGTTGGATGGAGGTCTGGGATGGAAGTCGGTTCAAGAACACCGTGATCCCCCATCCTTTCCGGAGATGGGGGATTCTTCCAGTGCTGCGCTAGATTGGACAGGTTTTGACGATCCTCGCGCTGTCTCCCGTGTACAGCCTGCACACCAGGGTCTTCTTTTCGACAGGCTCCTGGCGTCCTCCACGACGTTCGAGCTGGCCCATCCGCCCTCGGTAGTACTCTGGGTAAGGGGTCTGCTTGGTGGTCTCGTATGCACAGATGCAGTCTTTGTCATGCACCGCCGGCTGGAGGGTTCCCGACGGATTCTCGTCCGCTGCTCTAACCGGTACTGGGAAACCCATCACTGGACCCAGCACGAGCACGACAACGAGTGCAATCATGACCGGGATGAAAAGCCCTTTTTCCATTTCATGTCTCCTTACTCGCGCCTCAGTCCGCCCGGATTGAAAGAATGGACTTCGACCGCTCACAACTCCCCTGCTCGAGATTTCCGGTTTGGCTGCCCGCTGGGCTCATAAGCGAGCATCCCATCAGAATCTAAGCACTTTCATCAGTTGGAAAAGAGAGGCTCTCTGAGATTGTGGACGGGAAAGACAGAGGCGGGGATTAGCGTCCAAAGGTTTGCCGGTCCAGGACTGGACCGGTGCTGCCGGCCTGTGTCCGATCGAGCGTGCGGCAGGTTCTTACAGGTTTCGGGGATGGAATCGGCCCCTCAGCGGCTCGCTGTAAGAAGCGATGCGAGCGAGCTGCTGAGGGGGAGCGCGAGGCTAGTTGGAGGGAGCGGCGGGAGGAGGCGTCTGGGGCTGCGGCGCGCCGTGCATCCCGTGCATCATCATGCATCCGCGGTGCATCATGGGGCACATCATAGTGCCTTGACCGGTGGTGGACTGGGCCACCTGGGTCATCATGGGGCACATCATCATCCCCTGGTGCATCGTGGTTCCCTGGGGCTGCGGAGCCTGCTGCTGCGCATGCGAGCTCACGATCCCAAGCCCGAGAGCCATCATCAGAACGACCAGACTGACTGCAAACATCTTCTTCATGGAGTTACTCCTTCACATGGTTTTGGTTCGGCCGATTTCGGCCTTTGGGTGGATGCTGCCGGGTTTCCTGGAAGCCGGCGCTTCCTGCCTCCGGCTCCCAGACTTCAGTGCCTTTACGATGCGTAACGAAACAAGTGGGTGTTCTTGTCGATCTGAAGAGAATCGACAACGGTGCCTTCCTTGGTCAGGATCTCGGCCTCGAAGACGGTTCCTTTTTCATTCAGGTCACCGATCTTGAGATTAGGACTGTTGCCGTACTGCAGGTAGTCTTGCAGCAGCAGCTTTGCCTGTTCCTTTGTGAGGGGCTGTCCCTGATTGAAGTGAGCTGCACAGCCCCAGGCCGTCATGGGGCAGAACCAGCCGCCTTGACCCGTGGAGGCTCCCTGGCCCATCCAGGGACAATGCCACCCCTGAGCTGTCGCTCCCCCCTGGCCCATCCAGGGGCAGTACCAGCCACCCTGAGGGGCGACAGATTGCTGGGCATGAAGACTTGAGAGCCCGACAAAGAGCGCCAGAACCAGTACCAAACCGATCAATGTTGTCTTTTTCATGGTTGATCTCCTTTCTGAACCTTTCTATTTGATAGCAACAACTTGTTGGATTTTGAAATTGCCTTACCTTCTCGTGCCACGCACTCCGGGGTCGGTCGGAGCGGTGGTTCCCGATCTGTAGGTGCCACCGGGTCCCATGCCCCATGCCCCGCCGCGCCAGCTTCCTCCCCAGGGACAGTTTGCTCCGGTCCATGCGGTTCCACCGGTTTGCCCTCCCATCCACGAACAATTCCAGCCTCCCTGGTAGGAACCGTAATAGGTCCCTCGGTTGGCTCTCTGCGCGTGAGCCACGCCGAGGTTCAACGAGACAACCAATGCCGCCAGCGCGATGATGGATGCTGCTTTCTTCATGTGCTTCTCCTTTGTTTCTCTATGAGTATTGGTCCAGAAGGATTTCGTGTCCCGTTCCGGGGAACCGAGCTCGCGTCCCATCGGTTCGCTTGGGGGCTTGTGCATCGGTTATGCCAACTGTTGCTTGATATTCCATAACATGCGGAAATCAGCGCTTTTTCTGTGATAAGCGCGGTTTCCTTTCGGTTACTTCGTGAAAGACGGCATGAGGTGGCATGGATCAGGAGTACCCAGATGACTTTGTGCCTGGATACTTTTTAGTCACCTGACAGGGGCTTGAAGGGAGATGCTCACGCGCTGTCGAATCTGCCGGAAGGAGCGCACACCGCAGTTTGCTTGGAATGGTTCTTAAGGATTGCCTTACCGCAGGAAATGGCTAAGCTTTTGCAAAAGAACGTCTTCGAGCACTTCATCTCGATTCGATAGAGGAGTCGTTTCATGTTCTCACGTGCGTCGCAATCCGAACAACCTTCCCGGTGGGCCTGGATATCTCCCTGGATGATCATCGGTCTGGTCACCATCCTGGGCGGAATCCTTCTCGTCCTGGCGGTGAAGAACATCCATAGGGAAAAGGAGTTCATGACCCGCGCGCTTCTTTCCCAGGCGGATGTGCTCCTGCGCTCGCTCGAAGCCGGCAACCGAACGGGGATGATGGGCATGGGGTGGGGCAACCGTCAGCTGCAGCTTCTCATGGAAGAGACCGCACAGCAAAAGGATGTCCTCTCGCTCGCCCTGGTGAGCTCGAAAGGCGAAGTGATCGCTCACAGCAACCCATCCGAGGTGGGGAAGCGCATGGCGGTGACGCTCCCTGAGCAGGGGCAGACGGTTCATCGCTTTTCCGATGAGGGGAAGAAGTCCTTCAAGGTGATCCGAGCGTACCAGCCGTGGTTCCGGCAGCGTGGAGGAGGCCACTGGGACATGTGGTGCGCGAACAATCAGGTCCCCGTGGATAGAGGTCTGTTTGTCATTGTGGGCCTGGATCCGGGGGCGTTTGAAGAAGCGCTTCACCAGGATCTCCAGCAGACCGCCCTGCTCTTTGGGATCATGTTTTTGGTGGGAGCGGCGGGGTTGCTCACGATCGTCTGGGCGCAGCACTACCGTAGCGCCCGGTGCTCGCTTCAGGAGATCCGGGCCGTGACCTCGACCATCATCAACCAGATGCCTGTCGGCCTCATCATGACCGATCTCGGTGGGGCGATCCAGAAGACCAACGAGACAGCCAGGCGGATGCTGCACCATCCCGAGGGATTGGCCGGGAACATCCACGACCTTCCATGCTTTGTCCCCATAGCCGATCGGCTCAAAAAGGAAGCGAGCATTGTCGAGCAGGAAATCCGATGCCGCGTGGATGAGGGCGAGGTGGTACCCATGCTGGTGAACGCTGCGGTCATTGAGGACGCCGCGGCGCAGAAGGCCGGGCATGTGTTCCTTTTTACGGATATTACCGCCATCAAGCAGTTGGAGGAGCAGCTCAGGCGGAGCGAGCGGCTGGCGTCTCTCGGGCGGCTCGCTGCCGGCGTGGCGCACGAAATCCGAAACCCTCTGAGCTCCATCAAGGGCTTTGCGACGATTCTCGCCGGGAGGTTCAAGGAAGACAATCGAAGCCGCCAGATCGCAGACGTCATGGTGCAGGAGGTCGAGCGGCTGAACCGGGTCGTCTCCGAGCTTCTCGACTTCGCCCGGCCAACTGAGCTCAACCGGCGTGTCGTTTCCTGTTCCGAGCTCATCCAAGACTCGATTCGACTCGTCGAGGGTGAGGCCCTCCGCCAGAAGGTTCGAATCGAGTCTGCCGTCCGCCCCGAGGATCTCGAGATCCAGGCGGATCCCGACCGCTTTGCCCAGATTCTTCTGAACCTCTACCTCAATGCGCTGCACGCCATGGAAGATGGCGGTGTGCTCAAAGTCGATGCCGCCGAGGAAGCCGGTGAGGTGGTGCTCACGGTCTCCGATTCCGGAACCGGCATTTCGGCCGAGCACCTGCCCCACATTTTCGACCCCTATTTCACGACGAAACCACAAGGGGTGGGCCTAGGACTTGCGAACGTTCACAAATTCGTCGAAGCCCACGAAGGGGAGATCGAGGTCGAAAGCACCCCCGGTCTCGGGACGACCTTCAGCATCAGGCTCCCTGCACTCAGGGACCACGAGAAGGGCGCTTTATCGGCCTCGTTCTCCCAAGAGGATCACGGAGGAAACGCATATGGCGGAGCGGAGCTTGCCATTGCTGCTCATAGTGGATGATGACCGCGCCCATCGGCTGATGCTTGCAACACTTCTGGAAGAGTGGGGCTACCGCACGGAAGAAGTGGGAGACGGCCTCGAGGCGATCAGCTTCGTTTCAGCCAACAGGGCCGACCTGGTCCTCATGGACGTCCGCATGCCCCGAATGAACGGACTCGAGGCGACAAGGAGGATCCGTGAAATCGATCCTGCCGTTCCCGTTGTGGGCCAATGAAAACATAGCTGCGTTTTCGTCCTGTAGAACTTCCCTTTCTGCTAA
>DAIQOB010000228.1:0-5197 GCA_036788075.1 Syntrophobacteraceae bacterium | reverse complement strand
GGCCGACGGCCTGGGCGGAGGCTACACTCCCGAGCGTCGGCTGGAAATCATGAAAGACAGCCGCATCGGAGCCTTCGGCGCCTTGGCCCTCATGCTGGCGCTGCTCTTCAAGGCCAGTGCCCTGCACACCCTGCTCATGCACCACGCCTGGCAGCCCCTTCTCATCGTTCCTGCCCTCAGCCGCACCGGCATGGTGCTCGCCGCCTACAAAAGTCCGAAGGCACGCCAGGGAGGACTGGGCAAGCTCTTCCTGCAAGGGATGCGCTCGCGGGATCTCTACACCGCCTGCGGCCTGAGCCTGGCCCTCGGACTCTCCCTCACTCCCTTCTTCTTTCCCGTCTACGCCCTCCTCACCCTTTTGATGGTGGCAGCGCTGCGCCGCCTCGCCCGAAAGACACTGGGCGGCATCACCGGGGACGTCCTGGGAGCCACCAACGAACTGGTGGAAGTGCTGCTCTTTTCGGCAGCCGCCTGTTTTGCCATCTGAGCCTCTCATAAAGGAGCCTCAAAGCATGTCTCCTGCAGAAACCTCTCACCAACCCACTCATCGTCAAATCCTTCAACACATTAAAGATGCACGAGGCTCCTATTGTTCGGGAACCGCGCTGGCCGCAGAGTTGGGCCTCTCCCGCACGGGAATATGGAAGCACATTCAGAACCTTCGCACCCTGGGCTATGACATCGAGAGCCATCCCAAGGAGGGCTATCGTCTCTTGTCGGTGCCCGACCTGCTGGTTCCCGAGGAAGTCGAACCACAACTGACCACCCGCTGGATGGGCAGGTCGTATCATTATTTCCTGCAAATTGCCTCCACCAACGATGAAGCCCTGCGCCTCGCTGCCCGGGGAGCCCCCGACGGCACCGTCGTCGTTGCCGAAGAACAGACGCACGGCCGAGGAAGGCTGCAGCGCCCCTGGCTTTCCCCGTCGCGGTGCGGCATCTATGCTTCCCTCCTGCTGCGCACGGCGCTGCCCGTAAGAGAGGCCGCCCTGGCCAACCTGGTGGCCGCCCTCGCCTATGTCAAAATCCTGCGCCGACTGTACGCTCTCCCCGCCGGAATCAAGTGGCCCAACGATATCCTCATCCGAGGGAAGAAGGCGGCAGGGATCCTCACGGAAATGCAATCCGACCAGGATTTCACCCGTTTCCTCGTCGTGGGCATCGGGATGAACGTCAATCACGACGCGACGCACATGGACGCATCCTTCCGCTATCCGGGGACTTCGGTGGCCCTGGAACTGGGGCATTCCGTGCCCAGGCAGGAAATTCTCATGGCTTTCCTGGAGCAATTCGAAGCCCAGTATGATCTTTTCCTGGAGAATGGCTTTGAGTCCCTGATGGGAGTCATGGAGGAATATTCCATCATCCTGGGTAAAATGGTTCGCGTGCAGACGACTGACGGAGAACTTGCCGGAAAGGTCACAGGCTTCAACCCGCAGGGGGCACTCAAACTCCGCCTTGAAGACGGAAGGGAAGAAACCGTCTGGGTGGGGGATGTAACGCACGTTCGAGGGGATTTTACATGAGCGCCACGCAGTTTGGCGGGGCGAAAGTCATCACCGGGTCCCAGAAGTGAGACAGATTTTAATCGCCCGCAACAGGCAATCATGGAGGGGAGCGATGGCCATCAGTGACAGTGTTTCGCAACGGAGGGGCATCAGGGGGAATGAATGAAGCAAAGACTAGATGGGGGAAGGCAGGGTTTCTTGTGGGGGATTGAACGCTGAAAGAGCCCCAATCCCCCTTCGAAAGTCATGGGGGTATGTGCATGGCTAAGGGGTAACGGGAGGACGTCCATCAAAGGATCACGCGCCTCGTGCCCGCTCTCCTGCTTCCTGCTTCCGCTTGCACTCAATGCAAAGGGTTGTCACAGGACGGGCTTCCAGGCGTTCTGTGCCGATATCATCCCCACACGATTCGCATATCCCGAAGCTTCCATCTTCTATGCGCTGCAAGGCCTCGCGAATCTTCAAAATCAGCTTGCGCTCCCGATCGCGGATGCGCAGCATAAAATTCCGATCGGACTCAAGAGTGGCACGATCCGTAGGGTCGGGGAAAGTCTCTTCCGTATCGGTCATCCCGGCAACGGTTCGTTCGGCTTCAGCATAAAGCTCGTCCAGTCGTTTGAGCAAATTCTCCTTGAAATACGCCTGCGTCTCTTTATCCATATAGATAGCCCCCTGAAAGGTTATTTATGATATGAAAACGCTCTTGGCTAACACACTCACAAGAAAGAGTAAAGCAAAAATCGAACGTTACAGGCGCTCATAGGTCCCGCTCTTGCCGCCGCTTTTGTGAGTCAACCGCACCTGCTGGATCTCCATCCCGCGGTCTACGGCCTTGCACATGTCGTAGATCGTCAGCGCCGCGACAGAAACTGCCACGAGGGCCTCCATTTCCACGCCGGTGCGGTCCCTGGTCCGAACACGCGATGCAATGTGGATTTCATTGCGCTCCGTATCGGATGAAAATTCAATTTCAATTCCGGTGAGCTGCAGTGGATGGCACAGAGGAATCATGTCCCACGTCTTCTTGGCGGCCATGATCCCTGCAAGCCTGGCAGCCTCGAAGACATTCCCTTTGGGCATCTCCCCGGAGACAATCCTTTGAAGAGTCTGGGCCTCCACCAAGACCTTCCCCTCAGCCCGGGCCTCCCTCCAGGTCGTCTCCTTCTCGCTCACATCCACCATCCGCAACTGTCCCTGGGCATCGAGATGGGTGAATTCCTCAAGTCCGTCGCTCATATCGCCTCCGCCTAAAAGTATTATGTCAAAACCTTGCGCAAAATCAGACAACGTATAAAACCACCACCAAGTCTCCAGGCCGTGTCCCGGGATTCAGCCGGTCGCCCCCTCCCGGCACACGAAGCCGCGCTCCATCGCTGCTGCCTGGAGGTACTCTCAATTTCAGCGTACACAGCTCTTCCCTTTCTCCCGTTCCCTCACACTTTTCGCAGAACTGCAGGACGCTTCTTCGACCACTTCCCCGACAGGAGTCACAAAAAACCATGCGATGATAGGAAATCTCCTCGAAGGTCCCCTCCATGGCCCCGCCACGGGTGACCTGAAGGTCAAAACGCAGATCTTTCTCGCTGCGAGTATTCGCTCCGCCAAAATCGATGCCGAAAGCGCTCTGGAAAACCTCCCCCAGAGAATCACTGCCTCCATTCCCGCTCTCCATCGGGGTACGCCGCGCACTTTTTCCGGATCGACCGTAGCCGTGCGACTTATCGTACTTGTGTCGCAGGGACGGGTTCATGAGCGTCTCATACGCCTCGACGACTCCCCTGAAGTTCTGAGCTGCCTGAGACTCCTGCGGATTCCGGTCGGGGTGCCACCGCATGGCAAGCATTCTGAAAGCCTTTTTGATCTCCTCGACACTCGCCCGATGGGTCACTCCAAGTATTTTATAATAACACTTCATATGCCGATCATTCTGCTTGAGAAACACCACCATGACTCCGCAGCACCCTCCTGGGGAAATTGCAGAGCGACCCTCAAAATCCGGAAAAGGCGAAGACTGATGTCCAGTGCCCTCGCCATGGAAGAACTTATACCGGGCGCACCCTCACCGGCAGCAATTGTGAATTGTGTTGAATAAGTCATTGTAAGGATAGCCGATGAACAAAACAAGACTCAAACGTTCCTTGACACCCTCCCAACCATCCAGTGTGTCTCGGTCATGATCTCCAAAACATACACCTGCAGCCTGCTCGGCATCGAAGCTATTCTGGTGGAAGTCGAGGTAGACCTGTCGCCGGGGCTGCCCGCTTTTTCCACTGTGGGCCTTCCCGACAATATCGTTCGCGAAAGCAAGGACCGCGTCAAAACCGCGTTGCAAAACAGCGGCTACCCTTTTCCCGCAGAACGCATCACAGTCAATCTCGCTCCCGCTCATCTGAAGAAAGAAGGAGCGGGGTTCGATCTGCCCATCGCCGCCGGAATTCTGGCCGCCATGGGTGTCATCAAGCCCGGCAGGGCCGAAGAGGTCATCCTCGTCGGAGAGCTCTCCCTCGATGGCCGCATCAAGCCGGTCACGGGCAGCCTCCCCATGGCCATCCAGGCACGCAGCAGTGGATACCGCGCCATGCTCCTTCCCGTAGGCAATGCTGCCGAGGCATCAGTGACGGAAGAGCTCTCCATTTATCCCATGAGTCATCTTGCGGAGGTGGTGAGCTTTCTGAACGGCCAGTCGGACATCGAGCCTGTGCGCGTGGATACCCGGGAGATCTGGAATGTCGAAATGCTCAATGAAATGGATTTTGAAGAAGTGAAAGGGCAGGAGCACACCAAGCGGGGACTGGAAGTCGCCGCAGCAGGGGGGCACAATGTGCTCATGATCGGGCCCCCGGGCGCAGGAAAAACTATGCTGGCCCAGCGTCTGCCGGGCATCCTGCCCCTCCTGAGCTTCGAAGAAGCCCTGGAAACCTCGAAAATCTTCAGTGTCGCCGGCCTGCTCCACAACCAGCCCCTCATGGTGCTGCGACCGTTCCGCTCTCCGCATCACACCATCTCGGATGCGGGACTCATTGGAGGCGGCCACATTCCCAGGCCGGGGGAGGTGAGCCTGGCTCACAACGGCGTTCTTTTCCTGGATGAATTTCCCGAATTCCGGCGCAACATCCTGGACCTCCTCCGGCAGCCCCTGGAAGACGGGCAGGTGACCATCGCCCGCGCCGCCATGTCTCTCACCTATCCGGCCAGGTTCATGCTCATTGCCGCCATGAACCCCTGCCCCTGCGGCTACTCCGGCGATTCCAGCCGCCCCTGCACCTGTTCTCCCAACGTGGTGCAGCGCTACAGGGGCCGCATTTCCGGCCCCATCCTGGACCGCATCGACCTGCATATCGAGGTCCCAGCCGTGCGCTACAAGGATCTCCAGTCCATGCAGTCCGTGGAAAGCTCGGCCGCCATCCGGGGCCGGGTCATCCAGGCGAGGAAGCTCCAACTGGAGCGGTTCGCCCAGGAATCCATCTATTCCAATGCCCTCATGAAGCCCCGGCACATCAAGAAGTACTGCCACCTGGAGAGGGAAGGGCAGAAGCTCCTGGAACATGCCATCGAAAGCCTGGGCCTCAGTGCCCGGGCCTATCATCGGATTCTCAAAGTAGCAAGGACCATTGCCGACTTGGCGGGGGAGGGTGCCATCGCACCGCACCACCTGTTGGAAGCCGTGCAGTACCGGTCCCTCGACCGGC
>DAIQOB010000227.1:0-5199 GCA_036788075.1 Syntrophobacteraceae bacterium | reverse complement strand
GAAAACCGCATCCGCCACGGAGAACCGTTCACGACGGGCACTCCCCGGCGGCTCGTGCTGAAGGTTCCCGGGGTGGAGCTGCACCAGGAAGCCTGCACGACGGAGATCATGGGTCCTCCCAGGCAGGTGGCTTTCGATGCGGAGGGCCGTCCCACCAAGGCTGCGGAAGGCTTTGCACGGGGGCAGGGCGTGGCGGTGGAGGAGATCCGCATCAAGCAGACCCCCAAGGGGGAATACCTCTGCATCGTTCGGGAGGAGACGGGGGTGTCCACCCGTGAGCTCCTGGAGAAAATGCTGCCGGATTTTATCGCTCATATCCCCTTCCCCAAATCCATGCGCTGGGGGAGCCTCAGTGTGACGTTTGCACGCCCCATCCGCTGGATCGTCGCGCTTTTGGGGGGAGAGGTCCTGAACTTTCAGTATGGGGACATTCAGAGCGGCAATCAGTCCCTCGGCCACCGCTTCCTGAGCCCCGAATGGATCACGGTGGCGGACTACGAGAGTCACCGCGAAAACCTGCGAAAGCACTTCGTGATTCTGGACCGTGGGGAGCGTCGGAAGCTCATCGAGGACGGTATTCACGAGGCGGCGCGGAGTGTGGGGGGCCGTATCCTGGAGGATGACGAGCTCCTGGATGAGGTGACCCAGATCGTGGAGTACCCTCAGCCCATCGTGGGAGAGTACGAAGAGAAATACCTGCAGCTTCCTCCGGAGCTTCTCATCACTGTCATCAAGAAGCACCAGCGCTATTTCGCCGTCACGGATGCCCAGGGAAATCTGCTCCGCTATTTCGTCACCGTGGCCAACACAATCCCTCGGGACGTGAAGGTGGTGGCGGCGGGAAATGCCCGCGTCGTGCGGGCGCGCCTGGAGGACGCCCGGTTCTACTACCAGGAGGACCAGAAAACCCGCCTGGAAGATCGGGTGGAGCAGCTCAAAGGGGTTGTTTTTCACTCGAAGCTGGGAACGAGCTGGGAAAAAGTCGAGCGCTTCACCGCTGTGGCCCGGTGGCTGGGTGAAAGGCTTGCGCCCCGGTGCCTCGACGCACTCCTGAGAGCGGCCTATCTCAGCAAGGCGGATCTCGTCACGGGCATGGTGGGGGAATTTCCCGAGCTCCAGGGAGTCATGGGGCGGGCTTACGCGCGGCTGCAGGGGGAACCCGAAGCCGTCGCCCAGGCCATTTTCGAGCACTACCTTCCCAACCGGGCCGGCGGGCCGGTGCCGCAGAGCATGGAAGGGTCGCTCCTCAGCATGGCCGACAAGATGGACACCATCGTCTCCTGCTTCGGCGTGGGGCTCATTCCCAGCGGAACGGCCGATCCCTTCGCGCTTCGCCGCCAGACCCTGGGAATCATCCGCATCATCCTGGAAAAGCCCTTCGTGGTTTCCCTGTCGGGCATGATCGACCAGGCCTTGCCCCTGCTCAGCAAGAAGCTCACTGCTCCTCCGGAAAAGGTGAAGGAGGCGGTGCTGGAGTTCTTCCAGGGCCGGCTGCTCCACACCCTGGTGAGCCAGGAAGGCTACGGCGCCGACGTGGTGGAAGCCTCCCTGGCGGTGGGGATCGACGATCTCGTGGACGCCGTGGCCCGCACCAAAGCCCTGGCGGCCTTCAAGTCCCGTCCGGACTTCGAGAGCCTGGCGGCCGCCTTCAAGCGGGTGGTGAACATCATCAAGGAGCCCGAGCTGGCGCCCGTGGATCCTTCCCTGCTGCAGAACGCGGAAGAACAGGCCCTCTTTTCAAGTTTGCGTGATACGGAAGGCGTGGTGGCGGGGTGCCTGGCCGGTGCGGATTACGCGGCCGCTCTGGAAAGCATGTCCCGCCTGAAGGGCTTCATCGACGCCTTCTTCGATTCCGTCCTCGTCATGGACAAGGATGAAGCCGTGCGGCGCAATCGCCTGGCCCTCCTCACCCGCATCCGGAATCTCTTTTCGGGTGTGGCGGACTTCCGGAAGATTCAAACGGTTTAAAGCATCTTCGGCAAATCGCCTCCTCTTTCGCCCGCGGGGGAGGAGGCGGTTTCTCCTCCCTCTGAAAAGGTCCAAGATCCCTCATAACAGAAGGTCATGTCGGTATCCTTAGGCAAGACTTCTGCTCGACGAAAAAGACGCTTTTTTTCGTCGAGCAGAAGTCTATTGGCAGGCATCTCCGAACGGGAAAGACCTTCTTTTTTTCCTTCCGCCATTTTGCGCGCTGCCGGTGGCTCCGCCTTGGATTTCGAAATGGGTGCCGGGTAGAAGTCCTGCACCCAAAAGCCTTTCACCAAACGTCGAAGATCGCGCACTATGCTGAACTTTCAGTTCTCCCTCCTGTTGCCAAAAGGCACACAAAGAACTATGATTTGATGATGAAATACTTCTCGTGGAACGAAGAAAAGAATGAACGGCTCAAGAGGGAACGAAACATCTCCTTCGAGGAAGTCGTCTTTCACATCGGCCGTGGCGATCTGCTCGATATCGTCGAACATCCAAACCCGGAGAGATATCAAAGCCAGCGCCTGCTTATCGTCAATATTGACAATTACGGCTATCTGGTTCCCTCCATTGAATCGGAAGAGGAAGTATTTCTCAAAACCATCATTCCCAGCCGTAAAGCAACGAAGAAGTATCTGAAAGGGAAGGGCAAATGAAGCATCTAGATTCGGAAGAGAAAGAACTCCTGGAATCCTATGACGGGGATGAATGGCAATCGATCTCAGACGTAAAATCTGAGTCCGACCGGTATAGGAGATATGCCAGTGCGACTTTCAAGAAAGACAAACGGGTAAATATCCGTATGTCAGAGAAAGATCTGGTCGCTATCCAAAAGAAGGCTCTGGAGGAAGGAATTCCTTACCAAACCCTTATTTCAAGCATACTTCACAAGTATATCTCAGGCCGTCTTACCGAAAAGAGCGTTTAATTTCCCCGGTGCGACTCAACCCATGCCGGGCGAAAAAGTGCCGTTGGGGATCAATCAAAGCGCAGGACGGGATGCCGCTGGAAGAGCCTGCGGATGGAGATGAGGGACTGTCTCTGGAGATCCTGCAAAGCACCCTTATCTTCGATGGCTCGACACAGGGCTTCGTGGAAGGGATATCATCCCCCGCGGTACGCCATTCGGATAGATCGGCAACGGCGCATTTCCTTCGAGTGGTCAAACGGAAATGCACGAGACGTATTGATTGAAGAACCTTTTCATTCTAACGGACCTGCGCGAAAAACGTACAACCCCCTGAATTCAAACGTTGGCCGTCAAGTAAGTAGCAGCTCTCATCGTTTTGAGGTTAAGATAATGCCAACTGTACTGCTAATTGGGTCACATAGATTCTTCTTTTATGCCGGTGACAGGAATGAACCTGCTCACATGCATATTGAACGAGAGGATAAAGTGGCCAAGTTCTGGCTCGATCCTGTCCGACTGTACCATAGCGGAGGGTTCAGCCGTAATGAAATCAGTAGGCTCCAGAGAGTTGTGGAGCAAAATAAAGACATCTTGTTGAGGGCATGGAATGAGTACTTTGGCGATTGAAATCCGAATAGCGCTGGCACAGAGCGTATCCGTCACAGACGACAGCTTGACGGTAGATCTCGACGACGGACGCACTATCTCTGTCCCCTTGGCCTGGTTTCCGCGGCTGCTTCACGGTACAGCCGAGGAGCGGAACAACTGGCGCCTCATCGGCAAAGGAGTGGGTATCCACTGGCCTGATTTGGACGAGGACATAAGCATTGAGGGTATCCTTTTTGGAAGGCCTTCCGGGGAAAGCCAACGATCTTTCAAACGCTGGTTAGAAACACGCCCTTAGAAATCAGTAAGTTAGCGGCTACCATTGCAATCAACCGGACGGTGGGGCCACGTGTGTTGATTTTCCCCGAAGCTCCCTGGCCCGCCGCCGGTTATCGCAGTCGGTTAGGCCGCAACACAAATCACCATCGACGTCAGGAGAACAAAGCCATGAATAAACAGGTGTTCATCAACCTTCCGGTAGCCAACCTGCCGAAGTCGCTCGACTTCTTTAAGGCGCTCGGCTACTCACACAACCCGCAATACACAGACGACACCGCCGCGTGTGTTGTCATCAGCGAGACGATTTTTGTCATGCTGCTGACATACCCCAAGTTCAGAGACTTCACACCAAAGGCCATCTGTGACACCACCAAGTCTGCTGAGGTTTTGATTTGCCTCAGTTGTGAGAGCCGTGAGGAAGTGGACGACCTCGTCGCCAAGGCAGTCGCCGCTGGTGGCTCGACCTACGCTGAGCCGAAGGACTACGGGTTCATGTATCAGCACGGTTTCGCTGACCCTGACGGGCATCAGTGGGAGCTCATCCACATGAGCGCAATGCCGCCTCAAAAGTGATGCAACCACGAGGACGTGGCCTTACGAAATGACTTTGTCGGGTTGCAGATGTTGCCATCAGTGAGGAGCATGTTGAGGTTGTTGCATGCCGTCTTATCATCAGCGTTCCTTCGATTGATGCCGATGAGGAAGTCTCTGAAACTCTCCAGATCCTTTTCAGATCAATTGTGGATGCGATGACGCTCCATGTGGTCTAGAAATATATTCCAGAGGGGATCGGATATGGAAAGACAATTCAGTGTGGTTATAGAACGAGACAGGGAAGGCTACTACGTGGCATCAGTTCCTGCTTTGCGGGGATGTCACAGCCAGGCAAAATCCCTTGATGAACTTATTCTACGCATTAGAGAGGCCATCCAGCTGTGTCTGGAAGTCGAAGGTAAGGATTTAGAATCGCTCGACTTCGTTGGGGTTCAGCAAGTGAGTGTTGCGGTATGACAAATCTGCCGGCACTGACGGGTAAAGATTTGATTGCTGCCTTGGCTAGAGCCGGATTTGAAGTGATCCGGATCAGAGGAAGTCACCATTACGTACGGCATCCCGACGGTCGTTCTACAGTAATTCCGGTGCATGCAGGTGAGACTATAGGTCCCGGGCTCATGGCCAAAATTCTTAAAGACTGCGAGATTTCTCGCGAGGAGTTGCAGCGTCTTTTATAAACCTTGGTCGGAGCAATGCACTTCACAAGTATATCTCAGGCGGTCTTACGGAAGGAGAGCCTGACTTCCGTCGAAAAGGTTCTATTGGGGATTAATCAAAGCGCAGGCCGGGATGCCGGTGGAAGAGCGTGCTTATGCGGATGATCGACTGTCCGTGGAGGCCCTGCAGGTTGGCATTGTTCTCTATGGCTTTGCACAGGG
>DAIQOB010000226.1:0-5236 GCA_036788075.1 Syntrophobacteraceae bacterium | reverse complement strand
ATTGGTAAAGACGCCTGCACGGAATACACAGCCTTCCACCCGTCCGAGAGCCAGCGCGTGGGAGGAAACTTCCATCACCACGTGGGAAACACCGTCCTCCAGCATTTGGTGGAAGAAGGACTGGAGGTCCAGAGATTCGGGCGTCGTCATGGGGGCCGTCCGATTCTCTTTTCCCCATCGATAGCCGAGGGTTCCCAGCACTCCCACCGTGTAGCCCGCCTTTTTCAGAATGCTTTCCATCAAAAGGGTGGTCGTCGTTTTGCCGTTGGTGCCCGTCACCCCGATCAACTGCATCTTGCGGGAGGGGTGATCATAATAATTGGCAGCCATGCGCGCCAGAGCACTTCGACTATCGGGAACCTGCACCAGGACGACATCGTCACAGCCTTCAGGCAGGGTTTCAGCCACGACGACACGGGCTCCCCGCAGGATGGCATCGCCGATGAAGCGCGCCCCATCCTGCCGGGTTCCCGGTATGGCAACAAAGAGATCCCCCTCCTTCACTTTCCGGCTGTCGTAGGCGAGGCCCTCCACTTGAGTCCCAGGGTCTCCAAGGACGGCCAGACAATCGACTCCATCTATGAGCGATTCTAATGTCTTCGGCATTTAAGGAATTTCATTTTTTAGAGTTGTGTGCATCCAGACTGGAATGAGTACTCAGTCGATCCTTTTAGTATCGCGCTTCTCTGTTTTAAGGGTATAGAGATTCACAGGAATGGGGGCAGTGACTTTGGAACGGGCGGAAGCCGATTCCGGGACAGGCGCAGCGACCTTGACGGCTATCGCTTTCTTAGGGACAGCAGCCTGCTCGGTACTTTGTTTAGCCTGAATGATTGCAGCGCTCTTCGGGCCGTTGTCCTTCCGAACCGCAACCGCAGGCCCTGGAGCAGGTGGAGCTGAATTATTTTTTGCTGAATGGACGCCGGGAGGATAACTGTCTCCCCTGGTCGATGGCAGCACTCCCAAATGGGGCAAGGCTTTGGCCGCAAAATTTCTGAAGACAGGCGCAGCGACCACTCCGCCATAAATGGCCCCGTGAGGCTCGTGGATGACAACAGTGATGACGAGTCGGGGGTTTTCAACCGGGACAAAACCGGTGAAGAGCGACGTATATTTGTGGCTGTCATAGCGCTTGGACACAGGATCCATCGTTTGAGCCGTCCCCGTCTTCCCAGCCACGTCATATCCCTCGGGGACAGCGCTCACTCCCGTCCCCCCCTCCTCGGTGACCTTCCGCATCATGTTGGCAATCTTCTTTGCGGTAGCTTTTTGAATCACCCGATTGCGCGGTCGGAGCGGTAAATCTTTCACTGGATTCCCCTCCGAATCCACGATCGACTTGACGATGCTGGGCTGGACATATTCACCGCCATTGGCGATGGCTGCGACGGCCGCTGTGAGCTGCATGGAAGTCACACCAATGCTCTGCCCAAATCCGGTTGTCGCCAGATCGATGGGACGCCACTTTTTGCCCGGCCTCAAAAGGCCCTTCACTTCCCCGGGCAATTCGATCCCCGTCGGCGAACCGAAGCCGAAGGCCTTGATGTACTTGTAATAACGTTCATTGCCCAACTGCAGGGCGATCTTGCTGGCGCCAATGTTGCTCGAATACTTGATGACCTCGGGCACACTCAGCCATCCGTAAGGATGGGTATCGTTGATCATGTGGCCGGCAATCTTCGCTTTTCCATTTTCACAGAAAATACGGTCTTGCTCCCGGACGACACCCTCCTCCAGGGCAGCGCTCATCAAGAAGACCTTGAAGGTCGACCCCGGCTCGAAGGAGTCGGTAATGATCCGGTTTCTCCATGCATCCGCAGTCTTTCTGGCGGCAAAATTCGGATCAAAATAAGGCCAACTGGCCATGGCCAGGACTTCGGAGGTCTTGGCATCCAGGACAACGATTTCCGCAGCCTTGGCCTGATATTGCTCTACGGCTCTTTCCAGCTCAAATTCACAGACATACTGGAGGAACGCGTCGATGGATAGCTTCACGCCCAGACTTTCCGCGGGGGCCGGCGGCGGCTCGTCTTCGATCCAGAGGCACTTGCGCACGCCGTCCCGGAGTTGATCCACTTTCACGGGGTTTTCACGCAAAACGGTATCGAAACCCTTCTCTACCCCTTCAAGCCCGACGCCGTCCATTCCCACGAACCCCAGGACCTGCCCGGCCAGCTGTCGATAAGGGTAGAACCGCTTGTAGTCACTGACAAGCCGTATCCCCTGCCCTTTCAGGTCCTCCACCGCCAGCGCCTGCTGATCTGTGAGGTGGCGCTTGAGATAAACGAAATTCCGTTTGCTCTCGAATTTGCGCTTGATGGCGTTTTGGGGTTCACCCAATACAGCAGCCAACTGCCCGGCCAGCAGTTTCACGTCCTGCATAGCCTTGGGTTCGGCGCCCAACGAGCACTGCGGCACCGAAAAGGACAGGAGGCGCCCCTCGCGGTCGTAGATGGACCCCCGGTAGGCCGGCACCTGGAGCTTGACTTCCGTCTGAGCCCGTCCCCGCTCCACCCATTTGGAGTGATCGAGAACCTGCAATTGGAAAGCCTTGGCCAGAATAACACACGATCCCGCAGCTACGAGAATGTTGAAAAACACATAACACGACCAGTAGCGTGCATTGAGAAAATTTCGAGAATTGCGCCTCTCCACCAGCAGCCCCTTTTTATAATTCTGTATGTTCAGCGCATCATGATCTTTTGTTCCGCCCGGGGTGGCTGCAATCCGAATTGATTGCGGCCCATCTCCTCCAACTTGTAAGGATCTTCAAAGCGGCACCACTCCAGACGCAATTTCCTCTGTGTCGCCAGCAGTTGCTCCTGTTCATGGTACAAATTTGCCAGACGATAGCCATTCTGGACCTGTAAATCATAAAGCCACACATATGCGATGGCCATGATGGCCGCCGTCACGCCCAGGGCAGCGGAAAGGAAGAGCCAGTTTCTGAAGCCAAAATCCAGGCCGACCAGCAATTTTTCATGGAAATCTAAATTTTTTCCGGATTTCAGACTGTCCATTTCCAACCTGCCTCGCCGAAAAAGACCGGCCACCCCGCACCAATCCGGCCATCAACACTTTTCAATTCCGCGCAGCCTCGCACTGCGCGCCCGAGGGTTCCGTTCCAACTCCTCCTCCCCGGGACGGAGCACTTTTTTTGTCAGGATCTTCCCCAGAGGCCGACCCTCACAGCGACAGGCGGGCACCGTTCGTGGGCATCGACACGCCCTGGCCCAGTCTTTGAACTGCTCTTTGACCAAGCGGTCTTCCAAGGAATGGAAAGACACGACACAAAGGCGCCCCCCCGGCTTCAAAACATTGAGCACGCCCGACAGGAAACCCTTCAACGCCTCCAGTTCCCCGTTCACAGCCAGCCGCAATGCCTGAAAAGTACGCGTCGCCGGGTGAATGCGCCGGGTGTCGGAACTCCTGGGAACGATTTTTTCGATCAGCAGGGCCAGTTCCCCGGTGGATTCAAAGCGGTGCTCTCTGCGATGGGCGACAATGGCTCGCGCGATCCTTCGCGACAACCGCTCCTCCCCCAGATGAAAGATCAGGTCGGCCAGCTCCACCTCCGGCAGTTCATTCACCAGGTCTGCAGCCGTTCGGGGAAGTCCTCTGTCCATGCGCATGTCCAGGGGACCGTCCTGTTGAAAGCTGAACCCCCGTGAAGGATCATCCAAGTGGAAACTGGAAACGCCGAGATCCACCACTACGCCATCTACCGGTCCCAAACCCAGCTTTTCGATGACCTCCGGTAAAGCGGCGAAACTTGCCCTTTCGAGGATCAGGCGGTCACCATAAGCCAGGAGCCGGCGGCGTACCCGGAGAATCGCTTCGGCGTCCCAATCCAGCGCCAGCAGTCTCCCATCCGGCGCGGTGGCATGGAGAATGGCCTCAGCATAGCCGCCCCCCCCCACGGTCCCATCGACATAGATGCCCCCAGCGCGGCACCCCAGGATTGTCGTCACCTCCCGAAGCATGACCGGCACATGCTGTTGGACCGGAGCGGGTTGCATGATCTCCTATAATCCTTCAGTAGCAATGCCTTCCAAGATTTCCTGGTAATGACTTCGATTCCACTCGTCGTGACTCTCCCACGCAGCCACATCCCAAATTTCAAAGCCTTTCAAAACACCCACCAGGATCACCTCCGAATCCAGGCCGGCCTTGCTCCTGAAGAACGGAGAGAGCAGAATTCTTCCTTTATTGTCAAATTCGCATTCCTCCGCCGAAGAGATGAACCATCGCATGAAAGCGCGGTGTTTGGGATGGACGTCCGAGAGGTGCTCCGCCTTCTCCTCCAACTTTTCCCACCTCTCTGGGGGATAAGCCACAAGACACCCTTCCAGGAGAGCGACAACCAGCGCGTCAGTATAGTGATTCTTAAGAATATCCCGGTATTTAGAAGGAATGCGAAGGCGTCCCTTGGCATCCAGCCGATGAATGGAGCGTCCTCTGAAGTAAGGCTTCGTCAAGATCCCCAATCTTCACCTCACGTTCCCACTTTTTCCCACTTGAAAGAATTTATCACCGCGTTATGAGCATTGTCAAACTCAAATCCTCGAAAATTAAATGAAGATTCGTTAAATTTTTCTGGGGCGCACCCTCTTTTGTCCGAAGAAAGCTCCTACAAAAATTATGCTTTAAATACAGTATCTTATAGTTAAGTATCGCAAGAAGCAGCTGTCCCCATTTTCATTGCAGAGGAAGGTCGCTCTATGTTAAAGGGAAAGTGGGCGCCGAGATGCCTTCAGGGGTATTTCCATCAGCCCGAAAAGCCTCTGCAAACATTCGTAGGCCTTCCCAAGACCGGCAGAGGCTTTTTTATTTTTTGGGGAAGGTTTCAAAGGAGGGGAAGATGCAGCCGGATGACGAAAAATTCCTCAGGTTATCCAAAGAGATCATCATCAAGTTCATTGAGTTGGGAAGGGTTTCCCCTGGAAACTTCGAGGAGAATTTCAAAAGCGTCTTCTGGACCCTGAAGCGCACCGTTGTGGACGCACAGGTTCCTCGGATTGACACAAACGCTCTGCAGACAGACGACTCGGATGAATCGTGAGTTCATCGTCGAGCCTGGAAGGCGGACAGCTGGAGTCCGGCCTGGAGGTCCGACCGGCTCTTGAGACGGAAAGGCATGACCCTTTTGGTTGACCAGCGGGATTGAAGCGGTGAGCGGCAAACGCGCCGCCCACCTGCCACAGGGATATGGAAAACTATTTGTTCTTTTCCAGAT
>DAIQOB010000225.1:0-5250 GCA_036788075.1 Syntrophobacteraceae bacterium | reverse complement strand
AAATCGGGATCGCAGTTGGTATCGACCACGGCAACCACCGGAATGCTCAGGCGATTGGCTTCGAGCACGGCGATATTTTCCCGGTGCGTGTCCACGACGAAGATCGCTCCCGGCAGACGGGTCATCTCTTTGATGCCGCCAAGGTTCTTTTCGAGTTTTTCCCGTTCGTTCTGAAGCTTGATGATTTCGATCTTGGGGAAGCGGTTGATGGAACCGTCTTCGACCATGGCGTCGAGCTCTTTGAGGCGATCGATTCTGTTCTTGATGGTCTTGAAATTGGTAAGCATCCCGCCGAGCCAGCGCTGATTGATGTAGAACATGCCACATCGCCTGGCTTCTTGAGCGATCGTGTCCCGTGCCTGCTGCTTGGTGCCGACAAAAAGGACGCTCTCTCCGGCGGCGGCGGTATCCGCCACGAAACGATAGGCCGTATGGAACAGCCTGACCGTTCTTTGCAGGTCGATGATGTAGATGCCGTTGCGCGCCCCGAAAATGTAGGGCTTCATCTTGGGGTTCCAGCGGCGGGTCTGATGGCCGAAATGAACCCCCGCTTCCAACAGTTGCTTCATACCTACTACTGCCATGATGGTCTCCTTCTGGTTGTGACCTCCACTTCTCTTCAACCCGCCCTGCACACTCAGGGTGGGGCACCAAAAGGTTTGAGAAGTGTGCGGTTTGAGTAAATCGGACCCTTCTAACATGTTTGCTTAAAAGGAGGCAATAGAAAAAGGAGCCGGATTCATGATGGCGGAGGGTCCTCGTGACGAGCCATATGGACAGGCAGTAGATTAGGTCTTATAAAGTTCCAATGAGTTGGATGCAAACCGCGGGGATCATCGGGCCGAGGGGCTTGAACCGCAGGGAGCGCAATAAGCATCGCCTGCCAAAGGAGGGTATCATGAGCACTACTGCATCGGCATCTCTGGACATGTTTTGTACCGCAGTGGAGATGAAAGAAAAGAAGAAGGCGCTGTATCTGGATGCCATGAAATCATGCCCTGATCAGGTGGGCATCGAGACGTTTCGCATGCTCGCTTCAGCGGAGGACGAGCATCTGAACAGCCTGCAAAGTTACTATGAAGAGCTCAAGAAGGGCAAGTTCGACCCGGCAGCGTGCCGCTTTCATCCATTCGAAAGCACCGACAAGAAGGCCCTTCTCCGGAAAGTCGCCAAGGAGCACGGCAAGCTTCCCAAGGCTTGCCTGGACGACGTGGTGGCCATCGAAATGGGAATGAAGCTCGAGAACGCCAGCATCGGGTTCTTTGAAAACGAGCTCAAGAGGGCGACGGATCCTGACGAGCGTGCCCTGCTGGAGCGTATGATCACCGAAGAGCGAGAGCACTATGTCCTTCTTGCGGATCTGAAGCTTTATTATGTGGACACCGAAAGCTGGATGATGGAAAAAGGGGGATGGAGGCTGGACGGAGCGGGGGGAGTCGCCTGAGCCCTATGTTCTTTGATGGTATGTTCCATAAATTATATTGAACATTTGATCACAAGAATGGTATTGTTAAAAACTAACGAGCCCGATACGAAATGTGTATGTCAGATCCTGCCCGTTTGGAATGAGTCCTGTCGAGACGGGGGGTGATTACCTCTGAGAAAACTGCCTGAATGAGGGGGGGCGTACGAGCAGCGCACGACCTCCCGGTTATAGAGCGATGATACAGGAAATCTGAATTGTCAACTTTACGGAGGTAGCGAAATGGCCAAGAAAGAAAGGCATATCGTGAGGGGAGAATGCCCCCACTGTGCGTGCGGCGACGTTTCTTTCATCCCGTCGGAGACCATGAAGGAAAAATACATTGGCCCCGAGAACGAGGTTGAGATTCTTTGTCCTACCTGCGGTACGAAGCACAAGGGCAAGCTCGTGATCGAAGAAGAGAAATCCTGAGTCCCAGGCAGCGAGCGGATCGAAAGCTTTAGTGAAAAGGGCTGGAGCCCCCCGGGATGCGTCGCCTTCTCTTCTGCAGGGAGCAGCAGGGACGGGGCGTGGGGTTGCCGAACCGGGGACGCCCTCTTCTATAATGGAAGTGTACCGGAGTGCACTTGAGCTGAGACAAACTATCATCGACGGAGGAAATCATGGCCAATACACCTGCACATTGCCCTGGCTTGGAAAAATTCAAAACTTTGAGCTCTTTTGTGTGTAAATGCCCTAACTGTGGTAAGGAAAAAGAAATTTTTTCGGATGAATTCGATAAACCCCATATCTGTCCGGGTTGCAAGCAGGAGATCGACTTCACCAAGTGCACCATCGAAACAACGGGGGGAAGTGCTACTCCCTGACCGTCAGCGGTGTTGAAGGTTCACATCGCTGGATCCCCGCTTCATTCTTCTTCCTGAACTGAAACGACCTGAGGGGGGAGGAGATTCCGTCTCCTGCCCCCTCGTCCATCCCGAGGCTTCCACCAAGACAGTTTAAATGAGGGGAGTACACTTATGCCCAACCGTCTCAGTCGGGAAAAGAGTCCCTATTTGTTGCAGCACGCTGATAATCCCGTGGACTGGTATCCTTGGGGGGAAGAGGCTTTTGCAAAGGCCAGGGGGGAAGACAAGCCCATTTTTCTTTCGGTCGGCTATGCCACCTGCCACTGGTGTCACGTGATGGCGCACGAATCTTTCGAAGATGCGGAAGTCGCCAGGCTTCTCAATGAGCACTTCGTCTGCATCAAGGTGGATCGGGAAGAGCGCCCGGATGTGGACCAGATCTATATGACCGTCTGCCAGGCCCTCACGGGAAGCGGAGGATGGCCTCTCTCCGTCTTCATGACCCCCGAGAAAAAACCCTTTTTCGCCGGGACCTATTTCCCCAAATCGGGCCGCATGGGCATGGCGGGCTTCACGGATATCATTTCACAAATCGCCGAACTGTGGCGCGTCAATCGGGAACGGCTTCTCAATGCGGGCGAGCAGATCACCCATGCCATCCAGCCCAAGAAGCCGGCTCAGGGGGGGCGCGTCTTGGGAGTCGCGGCGCTGGAAGGCGCTCACCGGCATTTCAGCCGATCTTTCGATCCCACATGGGGCGGATTCGGCGGGGCACCCAAATTCCCCACGCCCCATCATCTCACCTTCCTCCTGCGCCGGCACCGCAAGGAGCCTGAGTCGGACGCCCTCGCCATGGTGGAAAAAACCCTCGACGCCATGCGGGCCGGGGGGATTTTCGACCAGGTGGGCTTCGGGTTCCATCGCTACTCCGTGGATGAGAAGTGGCTGGTGCCGCACTTCGAAAAAATGCTCTATGACCAGGCCCTCCTGGCCATGGCCTACACGGAGGCGTTCCAGACCACCGGCAAGGCGAAATACGCCCAGGCGGCACGCGAAATTTTTACTTACGTGCTTCGAGACATGACGGACGCCTCGGGGGGATTTTTTTCCGCCGAAGATGCCGACAGCGAGGGCAAAGAGGGGCTCTTTTACGTGTGGACGCCCGAGCAGGTGAAAGAGGTCCTGGGGGCCGAGCGGGGGGATATCTTCTGCCGCTTTTACGATATTACGCCGAACGGGAATTTCGAGGACAAGACGAGCATCCCACACATGGCACGCTCCCTGGAGAGCATGGCCCCTCAGTTCGGCATGAGCGACGCCGAGCTGACTGAGCTTCTCGAAGAAGGCAGGCAAAAGCTCTTCGCCGCACGCGTACATCGGGTCCATCCACTCAAGGACGACAAAATTCTCACATCCTGGAACGGGCTCATGATCGCTGCACTGGCCAAGGGTTACCAGGCACTGGGCGAGCCCGCCTATCTTCGGGCTGCCGCCGCAGCCGCCGACTTCATCCTGAGCACGCTGCGGCTGGAAGAGGGACGGCTTTATCGGCGCTATCGCCACGGCGAAGTTGCCCATCGCGGCTATGCCGACGACCATGCGTTCCTGGTGTGGGGCCTGCTGGAGCTCTACGAAGCTTCCCTGGAGCTGCGCTACTTTCAGGAGGCCTCGAAGGTGCACCGGCAGATGATGGACCTTTTCTGGGATCGGGACGAAGGGGGATTTTTCTATACGGCCGAAGACAATGAGGCCCTCATCGTTCGGGATAAAGATCTCTATGACGGGGCTCTACCCTCCAGCAATTCCGTTGGGCTGCTCAACCTGCTGCGCTTGTCGCGCATGACGGGAAATACCGAATGGGAAGAAAGAGCCCAGGACCTGCTGAAAAGATTTTCCGTAATGGTGGGAGATTTCCCCGCCGGCTACACCCAGTTTCTCAATGCCCTGGATTTCGTTCTGGGGCCGACGCGCGAGATCGTCATTGCGGGAAATCCCGAAGATCCCGCCACAAAGGAAATGCTGCGAGCCGTGCATGGCTCGTTCCTGCCTAACCGCGTCCTGATGCTCTGCCCCCCGGATGGATCGTCCCGAGAGCTCGCCGCCCTGGCCCCTTTTGTGGAGCCTCTGCGCATGGTGGGCGGAAAACCCACGGCCTACGTGTGCGAAAATTATGCGTGCAGCCGGCCTGTGACGGACGTGGACGCACTGAAGGTCATCCTGGCGCATTAGGGTGTGTACGCAAAGTCTGCTGTATTATCTCTTCGACTTGCCCGCCCCATCCAAAAACCGGGTCCGTATCATTTTCAATTACACCCGGATGCAGAGGGGGATGATGGGTGTCGACCGTTCGATTGCGTCAGGATCCACGCCGTGCCAGGATCACTGCCGTCTGGTATCCGTAGGCACCGGGGGTGGCCGAGATCAGCTCCAGCATCGGGGACGCCTTTCTGGTGCGGAAATATTCCAAATCATAGAAAACCTGGGAAAATCTACCCCTTTCGAGCACCATCATGCCAAAGTTGCTGCGATGTTTCTGGTAGAGGGCGCTCGCCTGGACGAGCTTGGCAACGGTGCTGTCGGAAGTATCCAGGAGATGGATCGAGCTGTTGTCATGGATGGTCAGATACATGCGCCCCTGGGGAGAGAGAATCCTTCGAAGCTCCAGCAGCCAGGTGTCGGCCAGATCATCGATGTGAGTGAATACGGAACCGGCAAAGATGAGGTCGAAATAGCGGTCTTCAAAAGGCAGGTGCGGGATCATGGTCGATGTGGCAAAATTAAAAGGAGGTCGAAGATTTCCATTGCACCAGAGCATGGCCTCACTGAATATGTCGGTCCCCCAAACTTCGCCCCTCTCTGCATAGGGCTTCAAGTGCCGCAGCATCCTGCCGCCGGCACAACCAAACTCGAGAATCTTCGCCCCATCTCTGATTTCGAACTCCGACTCCTTCAAGAGGTCCAGCATCCTGTCGACATCTT
>DAIQOB010000224.1:0-5285 GCA_036788075.1 Syntrophobacteraceae bacterium | reverse complement strand
ACAGGCTCAGGGCGAACGGTTTGTTTTGTTAGAAAACTTTTGCTAAGGTACTTAACTATTTCTTCTACGACACTTTCAAATCCCGTTTCCCTCCGAATAGAAGCATCGGACTTTATGGGAGCCGCGCCCCAGGAGGCGAGGCCTTGCCTCCCGGCACTTCCCCACCGCTTGTTCGCATCGCTCGAAAAAACCACACCCTGCGGGCATACCGGCAAGAGGAAGGGCGTGGCCCGGAACGCCGCATCGGCTCAAAGGGGCATCCCCCAGCCTGACGGCGGCATGCATGAGCGCGCGCGTATAGGGATGGGTGGCCTTGCCAAAGGCTGCACCGGGAATCTCCTCCACAATTTCCCCCCGGTACAGGACGGCAGTGCGGTGTGCCCATTCCTCGGCCATCCCGACGTCGTGCGTGAACAAGACGACGCTCCCCCCCGCCTTTTCCATCCGAGCTTCCAGAAAAATCATCATCCGCGCCCGGGTGAGCTCGTCCAGAGCATGGGTCGGTTCGTCCATCAGCAAGACTTCAGGCGGTTTTAGAAGCGCCAGGATCAAGGCCATGCGCTGTTTCTGGCCACCGGAGAGCTGATGCGGGTATCCGGCCCAGAGGGACGGATCGAGATCCAGGAGTCCGCTCGCTCCGGCAAGTGCCTCCTGGACGCCCTTGCCGCTCAGCCTCGTGCCCCGCCCATCCTCTTCCACTCTCTGCATCACTTCCCGTGCCGACTCCCAGAGGCGCTGCGTCGGGTGGAAGCTGTTCTGAGCATTCTGCGGCACCAGGGCCATGCGGCGGTAATACAGGCCGGCGCGCTCCCGGGAGGAGAGATCATAAAGGTTCATACCGTCGAGATATACCCCTCCCGTCAAGACGCTCTGGCCCGGCAGGGGGCGCCCCATGAGAGCCCAGGCCAGGCTGGTCTTGCCTCCCCCCGATTCCCCCACGACGGCCAGGCGTTCTTCCCGACCCAACTGGAGATCGAGCTTCCAGACGGGATAGATGTCCTGCCGGGCGCAGAGGGTGAGCTCCTTTGCCTCCAGCATCATGAAGATCTTTCTCTCCGCAGAGCTTCCTCCAGCCCAAAGCCCGCCAGAGTGAAGGAAAACACGGCGAGGCTCACCAGCAGGGAAGGCGGCAGCAGCCACCAGCTCCAGGCTGGAGTCCAGAGAATGCCTGGATAGTCGAGAGCGCTCCGAATCATCATTCCCCAGCTTCGCAGCGTGGGATCCCCCAGTCCCAGAAAGCTCAGCCCCGCCTCCGCCACGATGGCATGACTGGCAGTAGCCGCCCCCCTGGCCAGGATGAGAGGAATCAATTCCCGGAGCAGGTGCACCCGCAGAACATAGGGAAAGCCGCCTCCCGAAAATCTTACAAACCGAATGGCGTCCTTTTCCCTCAAAGACAGAACCTGAGCCCGAATGGTGCGGGCCGTTCCTGGCCACGAGAGAAGCACCAGGACAGCCAGCACGTTGAGCAGGCTGGGCCTCAGAAACACGGCCAGCAAGATGATGAGGGGCAAGCGGGGGATGGCCATGAGCACGTCCACACCCCGCATGAGCAGAACCCCCAGCCGGCGGGGATAGTACCCTGCACACGCTCCCACTGCGAACCCGAAGATCGTGGCGAAGAAGCCCACCGTCAGAGCCGTCAACAGGGAAATCCGACAGCCCTCCAGACACTGGCTCAGAATGTCCTGCCCCAGACCGTTGGTCCCCAGGGGATGGGAAAGGTCCGGGGGCGACAGGCTGCGCCCCGAAATGGCGTCGGGTCCATAGGGCGTCCAGAGAAGGCTCAGGAGTCCCAATCCCGCCAGGAGGAAAATGCCCCACACGCCCGTCTGCCCCAGGGGCTGCTTCCATGCCGCCGCAGCCAGTTCTTTCCAGCGGTGCAAGGCGTCAGACCTCCTTCACCCGGGGATCCAGGCTCACGTACAGGCAGTCCGTGCAGAAGTTTACCAGCAGCACCCACAGGGTAAAGGCCAGGAAGGCCCCCTGAAGCAGCGGATAATCGTGGCTCAGCACCGCTTCGTAAATGAGGCGGCCGATGCCCGGGTAGGCAAAGAGCACTTCCACGAGGATCGCTCCACCGGCGGAATAGGCCAGCCGCAGGCCGAAAAAAGTCACGACCGGAAGCAGGGCGTTGCGCAGCACATAGCGGATGCGGATGGTTTTCTCGGGCAGCCCCTTCATTTCCGCCATGAGTACATAGGGCTCGTCCTGCACCATGAGCACGGAGCTTCGCACGACGAGATACGCGGGGAAGAACCCCGAAGCCGCCAGAACGAGCACCGGGAGGGCCGCATGGTGCGCCAGATCGAGCGCCCTCTCGACCCCGGTCAAACCTGAAAAGGTGCTGTAAGCACCACTCAAGGGAAACACAGGAATTTTTACACTGAAGAGAATGAGAAGCAAGCTCCCCAGGACAAAAGGCGGCATGCTTTCCAGGATCACCGCAGGAGCCAGCACGCCCCATTCTTTTCCGCGCCTGAGACCGGCCCGCGTCCCCAGGACCAGTGCCACCGAAAAACTGATGCCGAGAGCGCTCAGTGTCAGAAAGAGCGTCCACGGAAACCGCTCCACCAGGAGGCGGCTTACGGGAATCCGATGGCTGATGGAATAGCCCAGATCCCCTCGAACCATTCCAGTGAGATAATTCCGGAACTGCGCCGTCACGGGCAGATCCAGGCCATAGTAGCGTTTCAGGGCCTCGAGGGTGGACGGGTCCATTTGCACCGAAAGACTGCCGACGCTTGTGCCGAGCTCTTCGATGGGATTGCCCGGGATGGCTCGGGGCAGAAAGAAATTGACCGCCAGGGCCACGGCAAAAACCAGGAGATAGGTCCCCCCCCGCTTGAAGAGGTAAAGGTTCACGGTGCTGCGCCTTTGATAAAAACCAATTTGTTATGGGGCGAGGGAATCCCAATGCTGATGCCCCCCCCGGCCGTGTAGAACCATCCTTTGAACACCTCCGGACGGTAGGCGATGAATCCTGTGGGGTAATAGAGCGGAAGACACGGAAGCTCTTCGGCATAGATCCTCTGCATGGCAGCAGCGAGTCTCATGCGCTCGGCCGGATCGGAGGCCGTGAGGAGGCGCTCCGCCGTCTTCAAATATTCAGGATCCCCGGGAATGGCGGAGGAGAAGGGATCGCCCCGCACCGTTCCGAAGCCCAGGATGACGGACGGGTCCCCCCCGATTCCGCCGTGCCCCGTGAGGGCGAGGTCGAAACGGCCTTCACGGACCATGGCGTCCAGGGTTTTCATGTCGAGGGTTTTGATGTCCAACATAAAACCGATCTTTCGGAACATGATCTGCAGGGCCTCCCCTTCACGCAGGTAGGGAGCCGTAGTGATGAGGGTGAACCGCATGGCTTTCCCGTCGGGGCCTTCGGCGGTTCCATCCCCGTTGCGGTCTTCGACACCCACCGACCGCAGGAGTGAGAGCGCCCGGCGAGGGTCGGGGGGATAGCGGTCCTGGAACGATGCATCGAACCAGCTGGATTCGGGGGGAAGAAATCCCGGGCTCCCCGGCCGAGCGCCTTCCAGCCCCCCCGGCACCGCCTGCTCGATCAAGGCCCTGCGGTCTACGGCATGCGCCGCCGCCTGGCGCACCTCCGGCCGGTCGAACGGATACAGTTTCCGGTTGAACTGCAGTGTCAGCACCCAGAAGGCGGGCCCCGAAAGGACATCGAAGCGACTGTCCTGCCGTAAGCGCCCCAAAAGAGAGGCGGGCACAGGGGCTTCATCCACCGCACCACGCTCCAGGGCGGCAACCGGGTCGCCGGCGGGTACAAAGGAAAGCTTGGAGACGCGCGGAGGACCGAGAAAAAAGTCCGGGTTGGCCTCGTAGGCGTATGCCCCCTGCGCCCTGTCATAGTGGACCAGCCGGTAGGGACCGCTCCCCAGGGCGCGGGCCGGGTCGGCCATCTCGCGTGGATTGGAAACCTCCCGCCAGAGATGCTCGGGAAAAATGGGGACCGTCCCCGCCACCTGGTTCAGAAAAGGCGCATAAGGGCTTTCCAGGTGCAGACGCACGGTGAGGTCATCGAGAACCACGACGCTCTTCAACCGCTCCAGGGAAAACCACTCGACGGGATGACGTTTGAGCGTATCGAAAGAAAACCTTACATCGCTGGCCGTAAGAGGGGCTCCGTCCTGCCACTTCAACCCGGTGCGCAGGTGGAACGTCCAGACGAGACCGTCCGGGCTCGATTCCCATTTTTCAGCCAGCCAGGGAATCGTTCCATTTCGATCTTTCCAGACGAGCGTATCATAGATGAGGCTCAAGTGCACATAGCCGGGGCCCCTGGGATAAAAGGTGAAGGGCGTGGGAAGCCCCCAGTCCCCCCCAGGCAGGCGCAGCTCCACGATGGAAGCCTCGGGGGCCTTGGCGGCCTCCCCTCGTCCCTGAGGAGTACTCTCTCCTCCGCCGCTGCAGCTCATAAGAAAAAACATCCAGATCCAACCTGCCACCATGGCACGCACTCCCATGGCATTTCGCCTCCTCCCGAATGGGGTGTCCGTGAGACTGTGTGCAAAACAAAAAAAGCCCCGAAACCCACTCTGTGAGCTTCAGGGCCTTCATGGCCTCCGTTGATGTGATGCAGTACTGCCTGCCGCACCCGGCAGGATTCAAAAAAACCTCCACCGACTTCATATCGGCTTTGATGGATTATTTTTTACCACACTGGAAGATTCGGTACAATGTCAATCTACCCCTGCTTCGGTGAAATATGAAAAATTCAGGTCCATGGGACCTGACAACTGGAAATTCCTTTGAACATACTTATAATATGTCCATTAATTCAAAGGAGGTGATTCAGCATGGCACAACAGACAGCGAAACAGCAAAGTGAAATCGTCCTGAACGGCGTCAATGTGACCCGCTTGCTGGAAACGGTTGATGCAGTGAAAGGCGATGGAGATATCGCAAAATTCAAATTCCGCGTGAGAAACAAATGGATCAGCGGCGGTCACAACCGCACGACCATTACGGATTTCCATGGAGCGAAACAGGATCACCCGCACGAAAAACCCTTTGAGGAGGATGCCGATGAAGCGGACATTCTCCTGGGTGAGGACACAGGTCCCAACCCTGTGGAGTACCTGCTGACCGGACTGGCAGGCTGCCTGACGTCTTCTCTCATCTATCACGCCGCCGCCAAGGGAATCGAAATCAGGGGCGTGGAGTCCAGCCTCGAAGTCGACATACATTTGCTCGGCTTTCTGGGACTTTCCAAGGATGTCCCCGTAGGCTACAAGAATATCCTGGTCTACTTTAAAATTGATGCC
>DAIQOB010000223.1:0-5297 GCA_036788075.1 Syntrophobacteraceae bacterium | reverse complement strand
TGAAGAACAAGCTGGTCATCATCTCTCTAGCGGCCAGGAGGCTCTCTTCCTCCCTCGGGAAGGCAGAACAGGCCCAGGTAGAAAAATATTCCGAGATTGTTCAGAGTGAATCACAGGGCTTGATCGCTCTCCTGGATTCCACGAGAGAGCTCATCCTGCTGGAAACGGGTGAATACCAGCGAAAAGACACCCCCTTTGATCTGCCTGCCCTCGTCCAGTCGAAAACCGAGCACCTCCAGCCCCTGGCTGCCGCCAAAGAGGTGAGTATCGTTTTCCACAACCGTCTGGGGAGAGAGGTGACTCTCCAGGCTGATCGCCTCCTGCTGGAACGTGCCCTGGAAAATCTTTTAAAGAATGCTGTCGAGGCCGAAGAGCCCCATCGTGCGGTCCAGGTGATTTTGGCGGGAAGTGAGACGGGTGCTCCCGTACTCGAGATCAGCAACAGCGGCAAATCGATCCCGGAGAACATACAGAAAGACCTCTTCTCTCCCTATGTGACCCATGGCAAAAAGGGAGGTGTGGGCCTGGGACTCTACGCTGCGAAACTGATTGTGGAAACCGTCCACGGCTGGCACCTCGCATTTCGTTCCTCACCTGGAGAGACCGTTTTCAGAATCACTTTTGGATCATCCTCCATGTAATGATCCAGCGTGTTGCATTTTCAGCGTTTCCGATGCAATCATCAGTTGGTCGAAGTCATCTCACTTCCGCAGAGCGTGGAATGATGCTTCCGGGGATCCCTCACAAGTCAATTTGTATTCCGATTTCAATCACCCGATCTGAAGGAATCCCGAAATAGGCCGGCGCCGTCCAGGAATTTCGGGACATGAAGACGAATAGGGCTTTGCGCCAGCGCATCATCTTGGAATTTCCTTCGGTTGTAAGGGTTTCCAGGCCCAAAAAATATGTCGTCATGGCGGGCTCTGTCTCGACACCGAACTGCGATGCCATTCTCATGACATCGGGAGCATTGGGGGTTTCCATAAAGCCGTAAGAGGCAATCAGACGCAGGAAGCCCTGACCAAGGTCCTGCACCTGGAGCCGTTCTTCTCTGGGCACCACCGGAACATCCATAGATCGCACCGAGAGCAGAATCACCCTCTCGTGAAGGATGCGATTATGCTTGTAATGGTGAAGAAGGGCTGAAGGCGTTCCCACCGGAGAGACGGTCATGAAAATGGCCGTTCCTTCCACACGTGTCGGCTTTTTTCTTTCCACGTCCTCGAGAAAAAGATTGATGGGAAGTCGCGAGTTGATCATCTTCTTTGAGAGCTCGGCCCGCCCATCGCGCCAGGTGGTCATGGCGATCATGATCGCTGCCGCGACGGCAAGAGTGAACCATCCACCATCGAAAATCTTCAAGAGATTCGATCCGAAATAGGCCAAATCGAAAAACATAAACAGCGATACCAACGGCAGGGCTTTCCACTGCGCCCATCCCCAGGTTCTTGTCACCACGAAATAATACAGCACCGAAGTGATGCCCATGGTCGCGGTGACCGCGATACCGTATGCCCCCGCGAGCCTGCTCGATTCTCCGAAGATGAGGACCAGACTGATGCAGGCGATCATGAGAGCGTAGTTGATCTGGGGGATGTAGATTTGTCCCTGGGTTTCCGATGAGGTGTGAACGATTCTGATACGCGGGAAAAAACCCAGCTGCACCGCCTGCTGCGTCAGGGAGAAGACTCCCGAGATCATGGCCTGTGAGGCGATAACGGTCGCTAAAGTCGAGAGCGCCACCATGGGATAAAGGAGAGTCCTCGGGACAAGCCCGTAGAAGGGGTTCGATGCAAAATCCGGATGCTCGAGCAGGAGGGCTCCCTGTCCAAAATAATTGAGCAGGAGCGCGGGGAAAGCCACAGCAAGCCAGGATATGCGAATCGCCGCCGGTCCAAAATGTCCAAGGTCGGCGTAAAGTGCTTCTCCGCCGGTGATGCAGAGAACGACTGAGCCCAGTACGACCATACCGTGCAGCCTGTTTTGAATGAAAAAGTCCAGGGCATGAACAGGGTTCAAAGCCATCAGAATGTGATGGTGCCGGGCTACCTCCGCCGTTCCCAGCCCTGCGATGGCCGCAAACCAGACCAGCAGCACCGGACCGAATATCCGCCCGATTCCTGCGGTGCCGTGGCGCTGCACCAGAAAAAGCAGCAAGATGACGGTGCAGGTCAGGGGAATCACGACCGGCGCGGCTGCGGTGGTTGCCACCTGCAGCCCTTCGACGGCCGAAAGCACCGAAATGGCCGGAGTGATGATTCCATCCCCGTAAAGAAGCGCTGCCCCGAAGATGCCCGCAATGACGACGGTCGAATAAAGCCGCGACGGCAACATTCCGCTGTCGCTGTCGGTGGGGATAAGCGCCAGCAGAGCGTAAATGCCGCCCTCTCCCTTGTTGTCCGCTCTCAAAATGAAGATAACGTATTTGATGCTCACCACCATGGTGAGAGACCAGAAGACCAGGGAGAGCACTCCCAGAATGTTCCCCTCGTTCAGAGCGATGGCGTGCAGGCCATGGAAGCATTCCTTGATGGCGTAAAGAGGGCTCGTGCCGATATCGCCATAGACGATGCCGAGGGCGCCGAGAGCCAGGGCCACATTTCGCGCCCGGGGCGACAGACCATTGTGCTGCCCTGTCGAATGATTGGAGGATTGCACCCTGCTGGAAGTTTGGGATGGACGATGGAACAAAGAAGGCGGATGACTGCCGTTCGAGGAAAGAATCCCTTTCATTTTGAACCCTCCAAAGCATGAGATCATGAGGATAGACCCCCGATCCAACTTCGGCAGGCTCTACCCTTCGACGCCTACGAGGTTAGCTGACGGGCTCGGGCCGAAGAGCTTGCCCTTCACCTTTGAAAAAGGCGATACGCCCCCAAAACCTGGGTCCCCCGTTCCTGCGCCTGCAGGACTCGGCGATAGCGTGGTGAGAGTATCGCCAAATTGAAGGCAAGTCAATGTGATCGTTGAATGCTTGGATGCGCTGGGGAAAGATAAACTGGTTTGGCAAAGGGTTTGCTAAACAGCAACCTCGGCGGCCAGAGCTCGCTTTTTACGGACCTGGTTCGCCATGCACAAAACAAGAATCGAAAGGCCTGCAAGGTCCGTGAGGGCACCGGGGTCGATCAGCAACAGACCGGCCCCGAAAAACACGGCACGCTCCACCCAGTTCATGGGTGCCAGGCAGAAGCCGATCATGGCTGCTCCCACACCGTACATACCGCAGCTCGCAGTGATCAGGTTCTGAATCAAAAGCAGCGGGGTAGTATTGATGAGGAGCATGGCAGGGTTGTAGACGAAAATGTAGGGAACCAGGAAAGCCCCGATGGCCAGCTTCGTTGAGACAAAGCCGGTTTTCATGGGATCGGACTTGGCAATTCCCGATCCGGCATACGCGGCCAGGGCGACAGGCGGGGTGATATCGGCCACGATGCCAAAATAGAAAACAAACATGTGTGCGGCGAGAATGGGCACACCCAGCATTGTGATGGCCGGTGCCGCCAGGGTCGACGTGATGATATAGGTCGCCGTCGTTGGAACCCCCATTCCCAGGACGATGGAGGTGATCATGGCGAAAAACAGGCTCAAGAGCAGGTTCCCCCCTGCCAGCTCGATGAGGCCGTGAGCCATCTTGAGGCCAACTCCCGTGAGCGTCACCACGCCGATGATGATGCCGGCGCAGGCACAGGCAATGGCCACACCAATGGCATTCCGTGCCCCAAGCTCAAATCCGTCCAGGATGTCCCGAAGGCTCATGCGGGTGGATTTTTTCAGCATGGACGCCAGGATACAGACGACGAGCCCCATCAGTGCGGCATAGAGGGGCGTAAAACCAGCCGTGAGGAACCCAATGATCACCGCGAGGGGCAGGAAAAGGTGCCCGCGCTCCCTCATAACGTCGCCCAGCCGTGGAATCTCGTCCCGGCTCATTCCTCGAAGGTTGCAGCGCTTGGCCTCCAGGTGAACTTCGATGAACACACCGAAAAAATAGAGGCAGGCGGGGATGGCGGCGGCCTTGGCGATTTCGATGTATGGGATGTTGATGAACTCGGCCATGACGAATGCCGCAGCCCCCATGATGGGGGGCATGAGCTGGCCGCCCGTGGACGCCGAGGCTTCCACGGCAGCGGCGAACTCGGGTCGGTATCCGAGCCGTTTCATCATGGGGATGGTGAAGCTTCCCGATTCCACCGTATTGGCCACGGAACTTCCCGACACCATTCCTTCCAGGGCGCTGGTGACGACGGCGACCTTGGCCGGACCGCCCGATGCCCGCCCCGCAACGGCATTGGACAGGTCAATGAAAAGCTGTCCCAGACCGCTCTTTTCCCTGAAGGAGCCGAACAGGACGAAGAGGTAGATGAAGGTCGCGGAAACGGCCAACGGAATCCCGAAGATGCCTTCGGTGGTGAGATACATGTGAGAGGCGATCCGCTGCAGGGAATACCCCCGGTGTGTCAGAAAACCGGGGAAGTAAGGCCCGAAATAGGCGTAGAAGAGGAACCCCCCGGCCAGCAGCACCATGGGCCATCCCACGACGCGCCTGGCGGCCTCCAGGGTGAGGAGGATGCCGCACCAGGAAAAGAAATAATCCACACCGGCAAAATCGCCCCCTGCCTCCATGATACGGGTGTAGTTTAGAGTCATGTAAAGACCCACAAAGCCTGCAAATACAGCCAGCAGGTAGTCATTCCAGGCAATGCGATCGGAGCTTTTCCCTGGATGGAAGGGAAAAAGCAGGTAAACCATGACGAAGGCGAAAGCGAGGTGGATAGATCGCTGGAGCTGTGCAGGAAGAAGGCCGAAAGCCGCCGTGTAAACCTGGAAGCACGAAAAGGCGACACCTATCGCGTAGACCAGCCAATGGGGATAGCCCGTCAGTTTGCGTATGGCCATCTCACGATCGACATGGCCGAGTATCTCCTCGACTTCTTCCTTGCTCACATGATCCACGACTTGGGAAGAGTCGCCCAAGGGTTCTTTTTCCGAGGGTTTCCGATCCTCACCGCTCACCACAGGCACCCACCTTTCATCAACTGAAAAAGGCAATAACGTTCAACGCGAAACCGCACTGCGTCGCCCGGCTCCGCAAGATCTGCCAGGGCGATCTCCCTGCCCCGGATCTGCAGGGTATGGCCGGCCACCCGGCCCACGCGCACCACGATCTCAGGAACCACCCGGTTTACCGTCCACTCCAGCCCGCCGTCCGGCAACACCCGAAACGTCCCCTGATCCGTAGAGCTCTCGGGCATGCCGGCGCCAAAAGCGTCGAAGCGGGACTTCACAATGACCAGGCT
>DAIQOB010000222.1:0-5334 GCA_036788075.1 Syntrophobacteraceae bacterium | reverse complement strand
AGCGACTCAAAGTGAAAGGAATCTCCGTCTTCAATCAATTGGTTTACACGTTTTTCATTTCACGACGCTTTGAAGCCGCCTTCCTACGCAGAAGGCTTTCCCAGATGGGCGTGGAGCCCTACTATGCGTTCAACACCAAGGGAAAAGAGGAGACGGTTGAGTACCGTGTCCCAATTGCAAGGCTTCTGCAGGAACAAAAGGAAGAGGCGAGGCTTCTCCCTGGACTTTCTCGAACCGACGAGGCGGTCTACAATGTTCCCAAGCTGGGAAAAAATTACCTGCGCGCCTTACAGCACCGTGACCTGATTTCGATCATGCCGGACGGGGCACGGCTGTACGAATTCCATCCCTGGGAAAAGAACATCTCCAAAATTGCCGCCACGCATATCAGCGAGGACGTTCCCATTCTGGACTATCTCCAGCGTCTTGACACGATCGATGAAGACGTGTCGGACTATGAAACCATCTGGTACTATTTTTGACGGACGGTATCAGGACCGCTGAATTCCGTTCATCATTCCAGTCATCTGCTCACTCTTCGGATCTGTGCGCTGCGCATGGAGATAAAATCCCGACCATCCCAGATCCCGACCGGACGATCAACGACACAGGGTGGGCAAGGGCCTTCATCACACCTGAGACCAGCAGGTGAATGATTCTACCGAGCGGCATCATTCGGATCCCTGCGATTTGTCTTCATCCATTGGTGCACCTTCCTCCGAGAGGGAGCTTGTCTCCAGGGGGAGTTTTTTCAAGAGGCGGCGGCCGATGGCTCGCAGTTCAGGGTCCTGCAGGGATTGGAGGAGTCTTTTTTCCTCGGGCGTGAGAGAGCGTGAAGGCAGTTTCTTCCTGCCGGGAAGCCGTGCCTTCCTGCCCTTGGAGGCAACCTTCTCCAGCTGCTTCCACTGGGGGTTCAGCACGGGAGCCGTATCAGGGACATCCCCCACTTTCAGAACAATTTTATCCACAAGGGGTTCAGGATGCTTGTTGTTGATTTTTTCTAAAAGAGCGTCCTTCAAGAGCTCCAGGTGATGCTTCCAGACGGAGTCATAGACAGCCACCGTCAAAACTCGGTTCCGGAGAGATCGCGGCTGAGAATATCGTGCACCCTGCTCTCCCACAAGGTCCGCCCAGTCCCCCAGTGGGCTTGCCGAGAATGCCGGATGCTTCCGCAACACCTGCTGCAGAAGAGGCCCGACAGTAAATTCCTGGTCCTGTTTCTTCAACTGGGCTTTCCCGGAGGTTCTTTGTCAACCCCGACGGAACGTTCCAGGCGCCGCAGGGCAGAGTGCATTTCCTTGAACTGCCGCTGCAGTGTTTCCAGGATAATGAGTGTATCGCTGCTCTGAAAAGGCAGTCGGGAGAGGAACTGATCGTAGATCAACGCATCCACGTTGGAGAGATACAGGTTTTCAAAACGTTTCAGGAGGCCGGCCGCAAGGTTGAAAAAGATACAAAGCGCAATGGCCTGAACCAGGGGGAGGACGCTTGCAAAAGCAGGTTTGAGAAGATCCTGAACCTCCCTCTGACCGGACAGGGCCGGCTGCATTTGAACGTAAACCAACCATACCGCCTGCGCCAAAGCCAGGGTCGGCAGGAGCCATAAGAGCCACTGAAAGGGAGACCACGAGCCCCAGAGGATCTGCCAATCCGCTTCGGCCACACGCCTTTCCTTTTCCACAAGGTCTTCAGAAGAGAAGTTTCCCTGGGAATCCGTCAGCATGAGGTGGACGCGGCGGAAGGGATGAAAAATGAGCTGGCAATGGATCGGCCGGACTCTTTGGAGAAGCAGTTCCGTCGGAAACAGAAGGGCGTGGTTGGACATGGAGTTCATCACGCCCGAGGGGTGACTTCCGCTCGGCCTCTTGATGTAGCGGGAGAGCAAATCCTGTACAAAAAGTTTCCCTCCGTACTGCACCAGCAGCCACGCGAATCGTCCCAGGACAAAGAGCCAGGCAACCCAGGTCACATAAAGGAGGAACCATCCGAAGGGCTCCACGCTGATCCAGGAAAGCCGGGACCAAAAACCGACGGATTTCAGATCGTTGACCTTCAGGGAGGAAGCTGCCAGGAAACGGGCAGGAGGGGAGATATCGTAAGATCCTGCCATGGAATAGGCCAATGCCAGACAGACGAGGAAAAACAGAAACCAGCGAAGCCTCTGGACAGCCTCATACCTTCTCAGTCCGTATTCCATGAATGAAAGATCGTCCCCTCTATCCCCCCTTCTCCCGGCAGGGAGAAAAGGGACTAATGGTTCAAGCCCATGACGCAGATATCCTGAGGGATACGCGTCTCAACAGCCGCAACAAGATGCTATTCTCGATCATACTCCCGAAACATTGTCAACTTCCTTTTGGACAAGCGCCACCATCAGCGCCGTGTACGACGGCGTCAAGGGCGCAACCGGCACCGCACGGGAAGCTTTGTTCCTGCCTGTTGCTGGCAGGAGGGGACCGGTGCAGAAGCGCACAGCGGAAAGAGCCATGCACCTGAGGCCTTACCGGTCCCGAGCACCTACCGCTGGGCCTTCTTGGCGAAAGCCTCCCGTGTCAATTCCCGGGCAATGATCATACGGCGCACTTCACTGGTTCCGGCGCCGATTTCGTACAGTTTCGCGTCACGCCAGAGCTTCTGGACGGGGAATTCCAGGCAGTAACCATAGCCTCCATGGATCTGGATAGCCTGATCGCACACCCACGTCGCCGTTTCAGCGGCAAAGAGGATAGCGGCGGCGGCCTGGCGGGTCAATTCGGTGCCTTTCCCTCCCCGGGGAGCATTTTGTGATTGTTCGGCAGCCCGGTAGACCAGAAGGCGGGCGGCCTCCGTGCGCGTATACATATCGGCCAGCTTCTGCTGGACCATCTGGAAATTGGCGATGGGCTGCCCGAACTGCTCGCGATCCACGGCGTATTGGATGGAATACTCCAAAGCCTGCTCAGCCATCCCCACAGAACCGCCGGCAAGAACGATGCGCTCGTAGTCGAGGCCGCTGGTCACCACATTGACGCCCATATTTTCCTGGCCCACCAGATTTTCCGCGGGGACTTCACAATCTTCGAAAACGAGCTCCGCCGTCGGCGATCCGCGCATTCCACATTTACGGATTTTGCGGGACACGGAAAAGCCGGGAAAAGTCTTCTCAACGATGAAAGCGCTGATCCCTTTGGCTCCACGGTCCGGATCCGTTTTGGTGTACACGAGGAGCGTGTCGGCGATGCTCCCGTTGGTGATGAAGATTTTGCTCCCGTTCAAGATGTACTTGTCGCCTTTTTTCACGGCCCGGGTGCGCAACCCCAGGGCATCGGAGCCCGCATTGGGCTCCGTGAGGCCCAAGGCACCGACTTTTTCTCCGGCGATGAGGGGAGGGAGATACTTTTGCTTCAAGAATTCGTTGGCATTCTTGTGGATATTGTTGGCGCAGAGGTTGGAATGAGCTCCATAGGACATGGCCAGTCCGGGGCAGATACGGCTCATCTCTTCGATGGCGAGGGTCTGCATGAGGATGTCGCCCCCCAGGCCGCCGTATTTTTCGTCCATGGTGATCCCCAGGATGCCGATTTCAGCACATTTTTTAAAAAAATCAGGCGGGAACCAGTCCTCCTCGTCTATTTTTTCCTGGAGAGGCCCCAATTCCTGAACAGCCCATTTGTGCACGGTTTCTTTCATCATGCGTTGTTCATCTGTCAGCCGAAAATCCATCCGAATCCTCCCTTTGGTGGTATGCCTTTACATCCCCTGGTATCGGCCGGACAGAATGAAATTCCCTCCCCCGGCCGGCACAGCCCATCCATTCCCCGAAAAACTCCGCACCATAAAAAGACGATTTTGTTAATAGCAAATTCCGTAAAGAAGCCCAAAACTAAAACCACGTCTACCGGGAAGACATGGATCAACATTGCCGCGACTCAGGGGTCCAGACAGAGGGGAGCGGCCATTCATCGCAGTGCAAGCCGACCTTCATGCGCTCCTTGACGGCACGATCCAGCATGGCAGGCAAACCGCCCTTCTCTTCGGGAGAAAACCCGAAAGACTCCCGCCAGATATCCTCACCTTCCATACACAGGTAGACGCAAAGATCACGATCCACCCTGCGCAGGCGTTCCACCATGAAAGAATAGAGCTCCACGCGGATATCCCGAAAATAACGCATTTTGTCGTCCAACCCGCGGATGAATTCCCCATAAGGGATACGGCTCTGGGGATGGCGCGCCTGAATGACGGCTTTCAGCTCCGGCATGAAGCGAAATGCCCCCAAGCTCAAGTAGACCACGCGCCCCGGGTCGACGACATCGAACAGGCGGTCCAGCGTTTCCCCGTATCCCTGGCGCCAGTTTTCATGATGGATCATGGGGTCGAAATGAAACGCCAGCCAGTAACCACGCTCTGCACAATAGCGGGCTGCCGACAGTCGATCGCGGATGCCCGCTGCTCTTGATTCCTCCCTTCGGCGGATTTCAGGGGCATTGAGAGACCACGCCACGATGGTATGCCCTCCATGCTCCAGGTCATCGAGACAGCCAACGGAATAGGTCTTCGTTTTGAGCTCCACGACAGCGTTGGGCCGGCGGGCAAAGAAAGGGATCAAGTCTCGGGAAAACCCCGTCCAGGGATCCAGGAGGAGGGAATCCGTAAATTCTCCCGTACCGACACGGTAAAGCCTGCGCGGGTGAGACTGCAACTCCTCTTCCAGTTCTCGAAACATGTCGGGAGTATTGCCGAAGAGCCTCAGGTTGGGCTGGTTGAGATAAGCCTGCAAAATGCAATAGGTACAATCCAGGGAGCACTGGGTCCCGAAGTGAAGAATGCGGTAGCCGCAGCAGCAATAATGGCGGGTCCCCGGGCAGGTCTTAATGAAACGCCCACGAAAGGCGACGATCTCCAGCACCTCAGGATCGGCTTCCGGCCGATCGGAAACACGCTCCACGATTTCAAAGTTCGCTGAGGGAAGGCGCTCCCGCAGGTTTTTCACGAGAGGGCTGTTCGCTACTTCAGCTTCAATCAGTACCTTTTTGGGGGGATGTACGATCATAAGTCTTTGGAATAACCTTCTATCGTCACGCGTCTTTGAGAAGAGCCTGTTACCCCTGGATCTTCGGGCGGAGCCATGATGGACTTCAATGCAGGCGACTGGGCGAGCTTCCCGGCGCTCTCCAGGAGATCCATCAGCTCCCGGGGACGCGAGAAAGTGATCTGCAGCTGCCACCGTTCGCCTTCGAATGCCGGAGGATGGGCCAACCGGAGAGAACCCGGGAGGGACAGGCTTTCCCATTGCGCGTTGAAGCGCTCTTCACGCACCTGAGGCCGTGGGAATCACATCCGGGTGAGCCGCTC
>DAIQOB010000221.1:0-5340 GCA_036788075.1 Syntrophobacteraceae bacterium | reverse complement strand
AAACAGTGTTGGATCTGGGCTATGGAGCAGGATTCGATTGCTTCCTCTCTGCCGCCCGCGTGGGTGATACTGGAAAGGTCATCGGTGTGGACATGACGCCCGATATGCTCGCCAAGGCCAGGGAGAATGTCGCGATGGGTGGTTTCAAGAACGTTGAGTTCCGTCTGGGGGAAATCGAGCACCTTCCCGTTCCCGACAGCCATGTGGATGTCATCCTCTCCAATTGCGTGATCAACCTGTCCCCGGAAAAAGACCAGGTTTTCCGGGAAGCCTTCCGAGTCTTGAAAACCGGCGGGCGGCTCATGGTGTCGGACATCGTGCTCTTGAGAGAGCTTCCCAACGTCATCAAGGAATCCGTAGCGGCCTACGTGGGGTGCATCGCCGGCGCCGTTCTGAAGCAGGACTACCTCGATGCGATTCGGAGAGCGGGCTTCCAGGACATTCAGATCATGGGCGAAGATGTCTTTTCACTGGAATGGGCCGAGGACGATCCCACTGTCGCAGCAATCATCGAGAGCCTGCATCTCTCGCCGGAGGGGCTCGAGGACTTGATGCACTGCGTGGTGAGCATCAAAGTGGCCGCCGTGAAGCCGGGGAAGGAATCCGCCAAGAAACAGCTCACAAGATCTCTCTAATCTACCCAAGCATAAGGTCAAGGCCGTTTGTCTTGGGCGCTTTTTAAGGGGGATAGAAGATTCCCGGTGTGAGGGGCAAGGTCAGAAGGCTTTGCTTGGCCAGATGAGCCAGCCGTTCCTTGGTGGGTCCGGCCCTCTCTTCTATCTGATCGAGATGGGCATTTTATAGCTCTTGTACCGGGCAGGCGGCCGGCGTCAATTTGGGGACAACGAGAAACATGCCCAAAGCTGCCAGGACACCCATCACTCCGCCAAAATGAAAAGGCGCCTCCGGACCAACCCCCTTCCACAAAAACCCTCCAATTAGCGATGCTGGAAGCAAACCGATCCCCACTAAAGTCGCATGGATTCCCAGCATAGTGCCCCGACTCTCACCGGGGCACAGCTCGGCAACCAGAGCTTTTTCCACCCCTTCCGTCAGCCCACTATAGAGTCCATACACCCCAGACAGGACCCAGACATGAAGCCGTTGGGAGGCAAAGGCAAAGCCAAGGTAGACCAAACCATAGAACAGGTAACCCAGCACGAGAAGGATGCGCCTGCCGATATGATCCGAAAGTCGCCCGGCGGGGTAGGCGCTCACTGCATAAGCGATGTTGCACACCAGGTAGACCAGGATGACGTCTGACGCCTGGAATCCTAGGTTGTTGGCGCGCAGGAGCAGGAACTGGTTGGAGGAGTTGCCGAGGGTGAAGAAGAAGGCCACGAGAAAGAAAACCTTGAGGCGCGGGCTGAGTGCTCTCCATCCTGCCAAGGGATGCACTTTCGCCGCCGCCTGCTTGGGCTTTTGCTCTTTCACGAAGAAAAGAAGGAGAACCCCGAGAATGCCGGGAGTCATCGAGAGGAGAAAAATCTTCGTATACTGTCCCTTGGTGGTCGTGAACAAGAAATACGCAATGGCAATGCCGATGACGGCTCCCAGGGTATCCAGCGCCCTGTGTAACCCGAAAGAATGGCCCAATCGATTGGCATCGGACGCCTCGGCGATGAGGGCGTCTCTCGGGGCTGTGCGGATTCCTTTGCCGAACCGGTCCACAACGCGTCCCGCGAGCACCCATCCCCACGAGGTGGAAAAATAGAGAAAGAGCTTGCCGAATGTAGCAGAGCCGTAGCCCAGGATTGCCAAGGGCTTTCGCCTCTGGATTTTGTCGGACAGGTAGCCCGAGTAGGTCTTGAGGAGGCTCGCAATGCTCTCTGCGATACCCTCGATGATGCCTACGATGGCGGGAGTGGCTCCCAGAGTGGTCGTCAGGTAAAGAGATAAAAGGGGATAAACCATCTCGCTGCTGACATCGGTGAGAAGGCTCACCATTCCCACAAGCAGAACTGTATTCATCTGTTCCCATTTCCTTTCATTCAGAAATACCCCCGCAGAAAGGCGGCAAGCCTTTCGGGACGCTGGATGATGATTTCGTTCTTGAGGAGCTTCTGGAAGAAATAATCATCGGTCCTGTGGTGCAGTATGGCGTTTTGTCGGTTGACCAGTCTCAACAGGCAGCGAAATTCGGGAGTCGGCCGATCATCCACGGGACCGCTGAAACAGGAGAAGTTATACGTGGAAAATTTCATGTCATGATAGCCGTGCAGCACACGTGCTATCCCATCCGCCATTTCACGGATCTCCACCGGACCCCACTCCAGAAAATGAGATCTGTTCCTCCAAATGGCGTTGACTTCATGGACCCCAACGGGTGAATAGGCGGTAAGCCAAGCGCTTTCTTCCATTCGGGTGATCCATCGCTCTCCCCTGGCTTCCTCCTCTTCCAGGAGGTCGGTCCAGTAGCAGGAGCCGCTTGCCTGGTAATAGTCCAGGCTCTTTTCCAGCAGGAGCTGGTGGTGATCGCCGGCAAAAGGTGAGCCGAGCAGCTGAAGGTGGGGATGCATGGCGCTGGCGCCCGACGGCAACAGGAAATTGGCATTGATTGTGACATAGCGAATTGAAGGGTTGTGGCGGCGGCAGGCGGTAAAGTACTCGATGGAAACCGTACGAGCATCTTCCAAAAGCGATGCGGGAATATTATTGAGAAGGCGAAAATGGCGCTCCCCCAGCATGACGACGGCATGGAATGCCGCCAGCGGATAGAGGTTGGGGAAAAGGACGACTTCCCCTCGCCGCAGTCGTCCGTCGGGAACGATGTCGGTGCCGTAAGTGGGCGTTCTCGTGCGCCAGCGGCCCTCGCACATGAAGCACGACTCCTTGGTGGCTTCCGCCCTCTCCTGCAGGTAGGCGTAGTCCGTTTCCGGAAAAAGCACTGAGACTTTGCTCTCCAGTGCGGGGTTGAACATGCTTTGATGAGCGGTCAAAGGGTCCAGGCGAACCTCTATCTCCTGCTTGTCGAGCTGTCCATTTTTCTGAGGGTTGTGGAAAACGGCAGTCTGTCGCCACGACCGGAAGCTGATTCTCGCCATGCAATGTCTCCTCCTGCCAATGTCATCCTATCTTCCCTACCTCGAGGCGCTCAAACGAGAAAGCTCGTGGTCCCACTGAAGGAGCTGAGACTGAATGTCGGAAATGGACTGGAGCTTCTGCCCCAGGGCGCCGAGATCGTGCACGGCTTCGGATTCACCGCGCTGCTTCATGGCGACGGCCTTGCCGAGGGCTCCGCGTATGCCCTCCAGGGATTGATCAATGCGCTCCGAGAGTGCCTTCTGGAAATCGGCCACCGTCTTTTGCACACGCTGAATCAGATCGTAACGCACCCGCCCGCAGTGACGATCCACCAACTCCGTAATGGCCGTTTTCATGTTGTTGAGGATCATCTTCCTGACCAGGAACCGGGGAAGTGAACTGGTGACGGCGAGTTGGATGATCTCGAGCCCGACGGGGTCCTCTTTCAGCAGGTAATAGAAACGGCTCTTGGAACTGAGGGGCTCCACGGCTGTAAACGGCTTGAGGGGCAGTTGGAAGATGCTGCTGGTGAGCTCCATGATGCGCTCGATGACCTCGTTGGTGCGGGTGGCAAGGTCGTGATGCGCTTCGGCCAGGGCCGCCGCCACCAGCTCCGTGATTTGAAGGCGCCATGGTCCGAAAGCCTCCAGGATCTTTTGAAAAACGAACTGCTCCAACTCTTCCCGCAGATTTCCTCCCTGGTGCACCTTGCAGGCGTATTCCTGTTCCAGCGCTTTATGAAGGAAGGGAATATTCATCTGGTTGAATGCCCGGATTTCTTCGTCCAGCATGGAGGTGATCTTTCCCGTGCGGCCTTTCAGCAGGTACCCATGCTGCTCCTTGTCCTTGACGATGCCGCGCATCTCCTCCTCGAAGCGTGCAATTTTATCAATCAGCTCCCGAAGCGGAAGCTTCACGGCTTCCTGCTCCAGTTGCAGGGCGACGGTTTCGCCGGATGCAAGGCGCAGGAGACTGTGATTGGCCGATCGGAGCAGTACCAGGCCTTTCTCGTGCAGGAGGAATGACTTCAACTGTTCCTCGAATTGAGGCAGGAGGCTCTGCTCCAGTTTATCCGCATCGTTATCGGTCTTGGCCTCGAGGGCGCATCGGGCGGAAAGAGGATGCAGCGCCACATCCTGACGGTTCAGGTCCGAGCACAAAATGGTGCGCGTGAACTCCATGGATTCTTCACGGTCCCTGTCACATACCTGATCGATCTTGTTCACGACGAAAAAGATTTTGTCCACGTAATCGCGAATGTCCTTGAGAAACAGGTGCTCACTTTCCGAAAGGGGCGGGTCGGCGGAGATGATGAAAATCCCCGCATCGACATAAGGAAGGTATCGATAGGCCACGTCCGTGTTGTGACGATAGACGGAGCCGACGCCCGGCGTATCGATGATGCGCACGCCTCCCTGGAGGTAAGGCGAAGGATGGTAGATGGTAACCTCTTGCACCCCTTTGTGATTGTTTGGATTTCCTCGTTCCGTGATGAGCTCGGAAAGATCGGAAACGGGCACATCCTTCTCTTTCCCGTCCATAAACTGCATGCACACCCGCACTCGAGGACCGTATTGGATGACGGTCACGACTGAAGTCAGGGGCACGATGGCCGTAGGGAGCAGGTCTTCCCCCAGCAGAGCGTTGATGAACGTCGACTTCCCGCGCTTGAACTGTCCCAGGATGACAAGGTTGAAGGCTTCTTCCTGGAGCTTGGCTCCAACGTCGGCGAAGGTGTTGGAGGGTTTGGCGTGTACGTGGCGGGCATAGCCGGATCGGCGACGATAGCCTGGGCAGGCGAAGCGGGGATGGGCAATAATCTTACGATTGCTTCAGGTAGGTTGGGCCGGAAAAAATAAACGGACCCAAAAACGACAAATAAGACGACGAACATGATCAAAGCCGTAACCAGGCGCCGGACAATCCCCATCCTCTTTTTTCGGCGTGATTTGCTCGATGGGCGGATTGCTGCCTCAACGTCAACGTCTAAAGGAGCTTCTTCGATCTCATCTTTGGCTGGTTCGGTCGGTGGTGGTGAAATGCGGAAATTGGGTCGTGATGTTGGAGAGATATCTCCTGCGCGCAGCAGCGCCGTCTGAAACTCGAGGACGCCCTGATAGCGCTGATCCGGTTCAATTTCGAGGGATTTTTCGATGACAGCAGCAAGACGCCGGTCGATGTTGGGTTGCAGCTCCCGGATTCCGGTCAATTGAGCTTTACCGGTTGCGCGCGCGAGGCCATCTTCCGGAATGACGCCTGTGAGGGCGGCATAAATTGTAGCGCCGAGGGAGTAAATGTCTGTCCGGGAGTCGGTGC
>DAIQOB010000220.1:0-5345 GCA_036788075.1 Syntrophobacteraceae bacterium | reverse complement strand
CATCCCCATTGTCCTGCCCCTCCACGTAGAGCGTCATGAAACCGGGAAATTCCACCACAGAGCCCGTCGAGCGAAAAATGAAGTCTCCGGCTGCGATGTCGATAGTGGTCTGGGCAATGATGGCCGGCGCCATCTGGCAGGCGACAAAGCGCTTCCAGATGAGGGTATAGAGATTCAGCTGCTCGCGACTCAAAAAGGAAGAGATAGACTGGGGAGTGCGTCGGACATCCGTGGGGCGAATGGCTTCGTGTGCATCCTGGGCACTGGATTTGCTCTTGAAAACGGCGGGCTTGCCGGGCAGGTAATTTTTCCCCCAGGTTTCCTCTATATAAGCCCTCGCTGCCTGAACGGCCTCCTGTGAAAGCCGCGTGGAATCTGTTCGCATGTAAGTGATGAGGCCGACAGCCCCTTCCTCACCCAGTTCAAGCCCTTCGTATAGTTTTTGGGCAACACTCATGGTTTGCTTGGCGGAAAACCGTAATTTTCTGGCGGCGTCCTGCTGCAGGGTGCTCGTGATAAAAGGCGGCGCAGGATTCTTCTTCCTGTTCTTCCGCTCAACACTCTCCACGACGAAAGAAAGGGGCCGCAACATCTCAAGCAAACGCTCAGCTTCCTGGCCTGTCGAGATCTTGCACTTCTTCTTGTGGCACTGCATCAGATGAGAAACAAAACTTCTCGGAGGAGCTTTGTCAGCCTCCTCCGACGCGCCGATCAACTGCGCTTCGATGGTCCAATATTCTTCAGCGTCGAACTTTTGAATTTCTCTTTCACGATTGCAGATAAGGCGCAAGGCGACAGACTGCACGCGCCCGGCACTGAGCCCCCGCTTCACCTTCTCCCAAAGGATGGGTGAAATGAGATATCCCACCAGGCGATCCAGTATGCGCCTGGCCTGCTGTGCTTCATAAAGAGACTTGTTGAGCTGCTCCGGATGAGAGAGGGCTTCCTGAATTGCTTTCTGCGTCAATTCGTAGAAAAGGACTCGATAAATGGGCTTGTTCTTGGCATGGATTTCCTCAGCAATGTGCCAGGCGATCGCTTCTCCCTCCCGGTCGGGGTCTGGTCCCAGGTAAACGGCATCCGCCCCTACCGCGGCTGAATGCAGTTCCGTCAGGACCTTCTTCTTGCCCCTGATGATCTGATATTCAGGTTCGAAACCCTGCTCTAGATTGATGCCCAGCTTGTTCTTGGGTAGATCCTTGACGTGTCCGACCGAAGCCTTGACGATGAAATCCTTACCCAGATAGCGGCCAAGCGTTTTTGCCTTTGTGGGAGATTCCACGATCAACAATGATTTCGACATACGGGGAAAACCTCATTTCCTGTTTCAAAGCAATCTGTTACGAAAATATACAAAATACATACCCGGTAATTGTTTGACCATCCCCTTGAGCTCCAGGGACAACAAGCCCGCTGTCACCTGAGCGACAGGTTTCATCACGGATCGGCAGATGTCATCAACATGACGGGGATTCTCATCCAGCGCACCCAGGAGGAGGCTCTCATCCGCAGAAAGCTGCATCACGTCGGGTTGAATATTTCCCCCCCTGGGTCTCTCTTTCCCGCTCGGGCGGATCAGTGGGCGAATTTCTTCCAGCACATCCTCCGCACTTTCCACGAGCTTGGCGCCCTGTTTCAGCAGGCGATGCGGCCCCTCACTGCGATAATGCCGCGCCGCGCCCGGAACGGCAAAAACCTCCCGCCCCTGCTCCAAAGCGAGTCGTGCTGTGATGAGTGATCCACTCCGGTGGGCCGCCTCCACCACCACGACTCCGAGAGTCAATCCACTGATGATGCGGTTCCTCTGAGGGAAGTGTCCGGGAGCCGGTGGAGTCATGCGAGGGAATTCGCTGAGCAGGGCGCCGTGTGCAATAATTTCTTTTCGCAGCTTAGAGTTGGCCGCCGGATAATCCACATCCAGTCCGCAGCCCAGCACCGCCAGAGTGCGTCCTTTCCCCTTGATCGCGCCTCGATGGGCGGCACTGTCTATACCAACAGCGAGTCCGCTGACAATGGTAACCCCAAATTCGCCCAATTCCATGCTCAATTTTTCCGTAAAGGCCATCCCGAGGGGCGAGGCTGCCCGCGATCCGACGACCGCGATCGACACAAAGTCACGCGGCTCAAGGCCTCCGCGTACAAAGAGCACGACCGGGGGGTCTGGAATGTGAGCGAGATTTACCGGATACTCCGGGTCTCCCAGGCACAGGAGACGAATCCCCTCTCTTTGGAGCGCCTGCCATTCTTCGGAAGGGGGACGCAGCAGAACCCTCTTCAGGAGAGCCGCCTTGGCGTGCTCACGAAGCCCCGGAACTGCCGCAACCTCTTCACGGCCGGCATTGAGAACAGCCTGTGGAGAGCCGAAATGTCGCACGAGACGCAGCAGCGACCGGTTGCCCAAATCCGCAATCAGTTTGAGACTGAGCCAAGCGATACAATCGGCTTTCGGCGCTGATGGATGGTCGTTATTCTGCATGCTGTCGACTCAAACAACTCCCCGTGAGTGCAACTTCACGATGTGAGGGCCCACTCACCACTCTTGCCAGGCGAATCACCGGAATGATAAGTACAGATGCCTTGTAGATTTGTCAAATCCAGGATCTCTTTTTTGACATTACAACATTTGTTCCAATGGACAAATGGCTGTCAGGTGCTGTCCTCAGCCCAGCACTCCTGAAGGAAATGAAAGCGTGCCGTCAAAAACGCCCCAGACTCGAAGCAAAAAACCCGAGCTCCTCGCACCGGCCGGCAGCCTGGAGAAGTGCCGGGTTGCATTTCTCTATGGCGCAGATGCCGTCTATGCCGGAGGAAAAGAATACAGTCTCCGCGCCTTCGCCGGCAACCTCAGCCCTGAAGAACTGGCCGAAGCCTCCCGCCTCGCTCATAGACTGGGCAAGAAACTCTATGTGACCGTCAATTCCTTCGCACGGCAATCCGACCTGGAGTCTCTACCCTGGTACCTTCGATATCTGGAGGAAATCGCCGCCGATGCGATCATAGTGAGCGATCCGGGCATTCTCCTCCTCTGTAAAGACTCAGCGCCAAACACCCCAGTCCACCTCAGCACGCAGGCCAATACCACCAATGCCCTCAGTATAGAGTTCTGGAAGCAGCAGGGCATCCGCCGGGTCAATCTTGCCCGCGAGCTCTCGCTCGAAGAAATTTCCCAGATCCGGCGTGAGACAGACGTTGAGCTGGAAATATTCATCCACGGGGCGATGTGCGTTTCTTATTCCGGAAGGTGCCTGCTCAGCGCATTCCTGAACGACAGAAGCGCCAACCGCGGGCTCTGCACCCAGCCCTGCCGCTGGTCCTATCGTCTGGTGGAGGAGAAGCGTCCGGGTCAATACTTCCCAATCATGGAGGACGAGCACGGTTCCTACATTTTCAATTCCAAGGACCTTTGCCTCCTCCAGGAAATTCCTCTTCTCATGGATCTCGGCATTGAAGCCCTGAAGATCGAAGGGCGAATGAAGGGACTCCTTTACCTGGCGGGGGTCACCCGAGCTTATCGTCAGGTAATTGACGCATATTGGGAAGATCCACAGGGCTTCAAGCTGCCCTTACGGTGCCTCGAAGATCTGGAGCGTGTCAGTCATCGGCCTTACAGCAAAGGTCTACTTTATCCCGAAGATCACGCTTTACACCAGGAAACAGATACCTCAAAGCCCTACGATCAATCTCACACTCTCGCAGGTATCGTCCGGGAACATGACTCGCAGGACTTGCCCGGTAATTGCCACCCAGGATTGTCCGAGTATACCGTCGCGGTTGAAGTGAGAAACCGCCTTTTTCCAGGGATGACCCTCGAGTTTCTCTGCCCCGACGGCAGAACGGAAGAGCATGTTTTGACAGCGTTTTACGACTCTTTTGGAAATCTGCTCCAGGTCGCACAGCCCAATACACGGATTCTTCTCCAGGTCCCCTTCAGCACATTCCCTTTACAGGTAATCCGCATGGCACAGGACGCCCCCGGGCATTTAGCTGCCAGGCGCTGACTCACTCGCCAGGGAAGAATGCTCCTTCTGCTTTTTTCCGCCTTCAACAAAATGGCCGGAATTTCCCGCCAAGGGGAATCCCGGCCATAAATATCTCAATGCGGCGCTGCCGACGGGAACCGTTCGCTCATTCCCTGCCGCACTCTCAAATTCCCTACTTCTTGCCGCCTGACGAACCCTTTTTCTTCTTCTTTCCGGAAGTCTTTTCCTTGTCGCTCTTGGCTTTAGCGCCTTTGGCCTTCGAACCGCCAGTCTTTTTGGCCTTCCCTTCCTGCTTTTCGACCTGGGCTTCGCCTTCCTCCAATGGAGCTGCCTCACGTGTCTCCACAACTACTTCCGGTTCCGGCGGGGGAGCAAAAGATGGAGCAAGCTCCACCTCCAGACCGGCATCGCGACCAAGGCCTTCTGCTTCCAAGGGTTCACCGGATTCAGTCAAAGTCTCAGGAACTCCGGCTTCTGCTGCCTTTTCCTCTTCTACGTCCGTCACTTCCACTACAGCAGCGGGAGCCTCGATCTTCTCCTCCAGCACCTCGGCAGCTGCTTCCACTTCGGGGGGGGCCTCTTCCACCACCTCGGCTGCAGGCTCAGCTTCGACGGCAGCCTCTGCTTCCACCGGTCCGGTCTCTTCGGTTCCTGCAGTCTCAATAAGCTCTGCAGGAGAAACCGGCCGCGTCTCCTCCACGATCGCCTCCGCTGCAGGCTCCTCCGTGGCCTCCTGGACCTCGGCAGAGCTTTCTTCCGTCACGGAAGGAGTTTCGGTGTCCACCGTTGGCTCAGCCCGCATCTCTTCAGGACCAGGCTGCTCTGGTAGAGGTTCCTCCTGGAGGACGGCTTCCGGTGCACCCACCGACCCCTCGACCACCGCCGCCATTGCCTGGACAGGCTCGACTGCAGCTTCTCCTGCGGGCATTTCCTCTTCGGCTGCGGACTCTGCAGCAGCCATGGGCTCTTCAGCCTTCGCCTCGGGCTCCACTTCCACAAACTCAGGTACCACAAGAGATTCGACTGCTTCCACCGGCTCCGGCGTTGCAGCCGCTTCCTCCGAGCGATCCGTTGCGGCCTCAGCTTCGGGAGCGGGCTCGGGAGTGGAAGCCGGGGCAGCAGGTTCAGGGACAACCGCGGGAGCCACAGCAGCCTCGGCCAGAGCCTCGGAAACGGCCTGTGGTGCAACAGCTTCTTCCACTTGGAGCGTTTCAATTTTTTCTTGACCGGCCCGCTTGGCACGCTCAGCCGTTCTGGCTTGTTCCTCGTCTAGCCTACGATTTTTTTTTTCGCCGCCACTCTCTTTGGCGGGCCCAGGCGCCGGAGGAACTTCTTTCACCAACCAAAAAAACTCATTTTCAAAGA
>DAIQOB010000219.1:0-5360 GCA_036788075.1 Syntrophobacteraceae bacterium | reverse complement strand
CTTCACGCAGGAGGGGGCCATAGCCCTGGCCGCTTCGGTGGTTCCGCGGCGCAACGGCCTCCTGGGGAGCATTGAGTCCGTTCCTGCCGTTAGACCTCCACAAGTGGAGTCCGGTAAGCCGACGAAGCCGGTCTCCGCCGGAGAGCCGGGAGAATGGGCCCTGCATCTCCGCACCCAACAGCCTTATATCTACTGGCAGAAATTGGAAAAGGTTTTGAGGAAACAGTTCGCCTCCATGGAGGTGAGTGCCCTGGAGTTGAATCCTTCCGAAGGGGTCGTTCGTCTCAAAGGGGTGGATGGTTCCTTTTTTCAGACAATGGATGGAATGGATCTTTCCGGAAATGTACAGGTCAAAGTGGATGAGCTTGTCCCCGAGTCCCGCCTGGTGCGTGTGAGCTTTGTCCCTTCACCCTTTCCTCGCAAGGAGATGCAGCAAAAGGTGCAGCCGCCGAAGGACGCGCCTGATACAGAAACACCTCAGACAGAGTCGGAGCAATGACAATCCCCAATATTCTCACCCTCAGTCGTATCGTCTTAACCCCTCTGCTCGTCTGGCTGCTTCTCGACGGTAAACTCAAACAAGCTCTGGTGGTCTTCTTTGTGGCCGGGATGACCGACGGTCTCGATGGACTGATTGCGCGGGTTTTTCATCAAAAATCGAAGCTCGGGGCCTACCTGGACCCCCTTGCCGACAAGCTCCTTCTCGTGAGCTCCTTCATTCTCCTCGGACACCTGAATCTGGTTCCCGATTGGCTGGTGGTCATCGCGGTGAGCCGGGATATCATTATCGTTCTTGGGTTGATGACCCTGATGTTTCACCAGATCAACGTGGAGATCCATCCTTCCTTTTTGAGCAAAATCACTACGCTCCTGCAGCTCCTCACGATATTCCTGGTCATGAGCACGCCGTATATGCTCCTCCCCGATTGGGTCTATTCGATTCTCTTTGCTGCAACAGCTCTTGTCTCCGTGGGCAGCGGGGTGCAATACATGCTCATCGGCTTCTCGCTCCTCGGGGCGTTTCGATCCAACGGCAGGGAGTGAAGGGAGCAACCGGTGCATGGCGGATTTTTTCCGGACTTCTCTCGTGAGAATTGCTCATGGGGTGCTATTTTTCTTGACATGGAACGGGGAGTCCTCTATAGAGACGAGTAAATTTTAGGCGCGTAGCTCAGTGGGAGAGCGCTACCTTGACACGGTAGAGGTCGGCGGTTCGATACCGCCCGTGCCTACCATTCCTTTCCTGGTAATCTTGGAAAGGGTGAGCTGAAAAGGAAGATCATTGAGGAGCTTCTCAAAGGCGTTTTACAGGCTGGCCGAAGCCCGGGATAGAGCTGACACAAGACTTTTCGAAACAGAGATAAAAGTCTTTTAGGGTATGAACGATGGGCACCTTCCCTCTCTGTGAGGCACGGTGCCTTTTTTGTTGAATGATCGTGTATATTAGTTCTATATAGCGACTCGGAGGGCAGAGGCTCGGTGGCAATGCTGTTGATTCAATCAACTTTCATCATTCCGGTGAATGCCGGAATCCAGGAAAATAAAGACTTCCTGGACCCCGGTTTTCACTGGGGTGACGTTAAGGCAACAGCCTTGGGGCTCGATGGTCGGTGGTCGCGTTTGATGCACATCACTCCCAGGAAGTGAACATGAATTCTCAAGAAATCCAGGTGACATTTTCAGATGGAAGGCAGCAGGCATTTCCGAGAGGGGTTTCCGTTCAGGAAATCCTCAAGGCCGGGCAGAAGTCCAAAGCGAACTTTGTGGCTGCGCGTGTTGACGGGCAAATGGTGGATCTCGTGCGGCCCGTGGAGACCGATGCGGTAGTGGAGGGGATATCGGCGGATTCGGGAGAGGGGCTGGAGATTTTACGGCACAGTACTGCGCACATCATGGCCCAGGCTGTGAAAATGCTTTTCCCCGAAGCGAAAGTGGCCATCGGTCCCGCCATTGAAAATGGATTCTACTACGATTTCGATGTGGATCGCCCTTTCACCCAGGAGGATCTGGAGCGCATCGAAGCGAAAATGAAGGAGATCATTGCTGCAAGGCAAGCAGTGCAGCGGCGGGAAATGCCTCGGGAAGAAGCGATCCGGTTTTTCGAGGAGCAGGGCGAGCAGTACAAGGTCGAACTGCTGGAGAGCTTCGAAGATCCCATCGTCTCCTTTTATCAGCAGGGGGAGTTTGTGGACCTGTGCCGCGGACCCCACATTCCGGATACGGGTTTTGTCAAAGCCTTCAAGCTCATCAGCGTCGCCGGCGCCTACTGGCGGGGAGACGAGCACAACGCCATGCTGCAGCGGATTTACGGTACGGCGTTTCCCGATCGGGACGGGCTGAAAAAATATTTGAATTTCCTGGCGGAGGCTCAGAGAAGGGACCACAGGCGGCTGGGAAAGGAACTGGACCTCTTCAGTTTCAGCGACGAAATCGGTGCGGGAATGGTCATCTATCACCCCAAAGGGGCCCTCATCCGCCATATCCTGGAAACCTTCGAAAAGAAGGAGCACCTGCGGCGAGGGTATCACCTGGTGGTGGGGCCGACACTGCTCAAGACGGATCTCTGGAAGCGCTCCGGCCACTTCGACAACTATCGCGAAAACATGTATTTTACGGAGATCGATGAGCAGTCCTATGGTGTCAAGCCCATGAACTGCCTGTCGCACATGCTCATCTACCGCTCCAAGATTCGGAGCTACCGTGACCTACCCCTGCGCTACTTCGAACTGGGGACCGTCCACCGCCACGAAAAATCGGGTGTTCTTCACGGTCTTCTTCGGGTCAGGCAATTCACTCAAGACGATGCGCACATTCTTTGCATGCCCGAACAGCTCAACCAGGAAATTCAGAATATCATCGACTTCGTCATCGAAGTCATGGGAATTTTCGGGTTCGAGTATGAAATGGAGATCAGCACCCGGCCCCAGAAGTCCATCGGTACGGATGAGGACTGGAATCGTGCGACCGATGCCCTCATTGGCGCCCTCGAAGGCAAGGGCATTCCCTACGAGATCTGCCAGGGGGAAGGGGCATTTTACGGTCCGAAGATCGATGTGAAATTGAAAGATGCGTTGGATCGCCGCTGGCAGTGTGCTACGATCCAATGTGATTTCACCCTTCCGGAACGGTTTGATCTGAGCTATATCGGTGTCGATGGAAACCGTCATCGTCCCGTCATGCTGCACCGTGTTATCCTGGGAGCCATTGAACGGTTCCTGGGCGTTCTCATCGAGCATTACGCCGGGGCCTTTCCCGTATGGCTTGCCCCCGTTCAGGCCGTGGTCGTGACGGTGACGGACGCTCAGGTGGAGTTCGCCGGGAAGGTTTGCGACGCACTGAGGGATCTCGGGGTGCGTGTGGAGTTGGACGATCGCAACGAGAAGCTGGGTTACAAGATTCGGGAGGCCCAGCTCCAGAAGGTGCCCTACATGCTGGTGATAGGGGATCGCGAGGTTGCCGCAGAGGGAATCTGTCCCCGCCGCCGCGATGGGGTTCAAATGGAGCTCATGTCCGCTCAGGATTTTGCCGTATTGTTGGAAAAGGAATGTCGTGAGAGCACCAAGGGGCGGGTGGGCTTGAACATTATTTAGCTCCAATGCCATAGTGACCATCATTCAGAAAGGAGGATGTTGTCCTGGAGAAGCAAGCCAATGTCAACGAAAGAATTCGATCTCCGGAAGTCCGTGTCATCGGTCAGGATGGACAACAGTTGGGAGTTCTGCCCATAAAGAGGGCTTTGGAGCTGGCCCTTCAGGAAGAGCTTGATCTGGTGGAAGTGGCCCCGAATGCGGATCCCCCCGTTTGCAAGATCATGGACTACGGCAAGTTCAAGTATCAACTGAGCAAGCGGACCCAAGAGGCCAAGAAGAAGCAGACGGTCATTCAGGTCAAAGAGGTCAAGATTCGTCCCAAGACGGATTCCCACGACCTGGAAGTCAAGATCCGCCACATCAAACGCTTTCTGGGACAGAAAGACAAGGCCAAGGTAGCCATCGTTTTTCGTGGACGGGAGATTGCTTACACGGAACATGGAACGAAAATCCTGGAGCATGTCATTGAAGAGCTCAAGGAAGATGCGGTCGTGGAGCAGGCGCCCAAGATGGAAGGCCGCAATATGGTCATGATTCTGGCACCCAAGGCGTAGGTCCGCCCGCCTGAAAATAGAGCTTGACACTCGTAAGGAAGGCCAATAAATTACGCCTTTTCAGCGTCCGGTGCGAGGCTGGAGGCGAAGAGACAGGAATCCGCCCTCGCTTGAAGCGGGGGAATGCGTAGTGACAACGGACCATGGAGGATGGAATGCCCAAGATCAAAACCAATCGCGCAGCGGCCAAGCGCTTCAAGAAAACCGGGAGTGGCAAATTCATGCGCGCGCGAGCCAACAAGAGCCACATTCTCACCAAAAAGACACCCAAGCGGATGCGTCGTCTCCGCCAGACCACGATATGCGATTCCACCAATGTGCGCGCCCTGAGCCGCATGATGCCTTACCTTTAGAAAATAGACTCTGCTGAAAGTCTTATTGTGAGGAGTTTTTATCCATGCCCAGAGTAAAAAAAGCCGTTAAATCCCGTCAGCGTCGCAAGACCATCTTGGACATGGCGAAGGGCTACAGGGGGGGGCGCGGAACGCTTTTGCGCTCTGCATCCGAAACGGTCGATCGCGCCCTCAAGTTTGCCTACCGGGATCGGAAGGCCCGCAAGCGTTCCTTCAGAAGCCTTTGGATCATGCGTATCAATGCTGCTGCCAGGCAGCACGGCCTCAGCTATTCCAAGTTCATGAACGGTTTGACCAAGGCCAATGTTTCCCTGGATCGGAAGGCTCTCGCCCACATCGCCATGGCGGATCCGGAAGCCTTCGCCCAACTGGCTCAACTCGCAAAAGAAGCCGCATAAACATGGAAGAAGCTGTTCGAAAACTCCTGGAAGCGGCGACTGGAGAGGTTGCCGCCCTCGGAGACGACTTGAAAGCCCTGGAGCAGTTGCGGGTGCGCTACTTGGGGCGAAAAGGGGAAGTGGCCCAGTTGTTCAAGCAGCTGGGCAAGGTTTCCGAAGCGGATCGTCCGGCAGTCGGCAAGGTGCTGAACGAAGCCAAGGTGTTCCTGGAAAATCTTCTGGAACAGGCCCAGGAGCGGTTGAAGGAATTGACTTCCCAGCGAAGGGAACGATTCGATGTCACAGTTCCGGGAAGAGAGCCCCTCCGAGGGCGCCTCCATCCCATCACCCAGACGGCCCAGGAGGTTTCCAGGATCTTCAACTGGCTGGGCTTCGACGCGGTGGAAGGCCCCGAGGTGGAGCTGGACTACTACAACTTCGAGGCCCTGAACATTCCCAAAGACCACCCCGCCCGGGACATGCAGG
>DAIQOB010000218.1:0-5380 GCA_036788075.1 Syntrophobacteraceae bacterium | reverse complement strand
CCCCGCAAATGCAGTCGCTCTGAGAGCGTCGTGACAAATTCCTTCTCGTCGTCTACGAGAAGCACCTTCCATTCGTTCATGGCGTTAAGCTCCCACTCCGTTCTTGGGTTTCTTAGGCAGATAGACCGTCATGGTGGTCCCTTTGCCTTCTTTACTCTGCACCTCGATGTCTCCTCCAAGCTTCTTGATGATGCCGTAAGTGATGGGAAGCCCAAGTCCCGTTCCAGTCCCCTTTTTTGTGGTGAAAAAGGGTTCGAAGATGTGCTTGATGGTCTCCTCGGACATACCGCAGCCGTTGTCCTGAATGGAGACCGCCACGGTATCCAGGTCCTTCTCATAGGAAGTGACGGTGACAGCCCCACCGTCTTCCACGGCAGCATAGGAGTTGTTCAAAAGATTTAAAAAGACCTGCTGCAACTGCCCCCGATCGGAAGCGATGCGTGGAAGATCCGGAGCGAGTTGAAGCCGCACGTCCAGGTTCCGGTAGAGAGCCTCCTTCTCCAGGAAGGTGAAGGTTTCCTGCAGGACCTCGTTGAGGTCCAACACTTCGATCTGCACCTCCATGCGGCGGGCGAATCCCAGGAGCCGATGGGTGATGGAGCGGCAACGGTTGATGGACTGCAGAATCACGTCGGTGAGAGAGGTGAATTTTTGCTTCTCCGGAAAATCCTTGCTGTATTCCAGGAGATCCATCATCAATCCGGCCTTTTCGTTGATGATGGCCAGGGGATTGTTGATTTCATGGGCCACGCCGGCGGCGAGTCGCCCGATGGAAGAGAGCTTGTGGGTATGCTCCATCTGGCGGAAAGCGGCTTCCCGTTTTTCGTCGCTTTCCTGCATCCGCCTTACCATGACTTCAGTGAGCTTGAGGATGACCAGAACAATGACAACTACGCTGAAAACGAAGAGAAAGAATATCTCGGTTTTGAGCGTGTACCAGGCCCTCAATACTTCCCCCTCGTGTTTCACCACGGCCAGGATGTAAGGAGAATTCACAAAATAGGTATAGGTCATAATAACGTCATGCCCATGTGAGTCCCTCATCTGCACGACGTTGGCTTCAGTGCTGAAGGGCGGCAGAGCCATGGGAAATTGGTCGAGGATGCCCCCATACCACCGGGAAGGGGTTTGTAGGATGCCGCTCTTGTTGAGCAAAAAGGCGTCGCTCCTGGGGTCCAGTTGCATGGACGCTATGAGATCGTTGAATTTTTCGGTATCGATGGTGGCTCGAAGGATCCAGGTCTTCCCCGCATCTGTCCGCCGCTGCACGGCGAGGACCAGGTGGGGAAATTTTCGGTATCCCATGAAGACGTCGCTGACATAGGTGCCGCGGATCACCACTTCGTGGTACCAGCTCTGTTCCGTGTAATCCTTTCCCTTAAGGTCATAGGGCCCGACGTAGCTGATCTGGATGCCCCTTTCGTCGATGAGGCCGATGTCGATGAACCCGCCGAACTCCTGCCGCATCACCCGAAAAATGCGATTGAGAGCGTTTTCATCGGCCAGCTCCTCCAGGGGATACGCCGAGGCAATAAAGCTGACGGTGGAGAGACGCTGTGCGAGGAATAACTCAAAGGAATGTTTCGTTTTATTCACCAGGACCCGCAGGGGATTGACGATTTCGTCCTTGAGGGCGTTCTGGTACTGATAATAGTTGACGACTGCCATGAAAAAGAGCGGCACTATGGTTGTGAGGAGCATCAAAATGAGCATGTTCCGGCGGAGCAAGCGGTAGCGGACGGGGGATTCCCCCTCTTCAGGAAACTCTAACAGGTGAAAACTTTTGAACCAGTCATGAATTTTCATCTCCTTCCCTCTGCCTCCGTTTGAGCAGGATGTCTCCTGACTGAAGCGTTCCCTGCCGGTAGTGGTCCATCACCACGTTGGCGGGGCCTATGACGGAATCCAGAACCTCGACGCGCTTCCAAACCAGATACTGGTAGTACTCCTCCTCGATGCCGCCGCAGATGACGGTCTGTACATCCTCGGTGAGAACCATGTGGCAAAGCTTCTCTGCCGAAGCCTGGGGGAGCACCAGGATTTTTTCGTCCACCACCTGGCCGTCCTCTCCCATGGAGGCGATGAGGACTTCCGTTGCCAGATCAAACCGTGGAGCCACATCATTGCCGTAGAGCGAGATCAAGATTTTTTTCACGATGCCAGCCCTGCCTTGAAGTACCAAATTGTCTTAACCAAGTACAGCATTTTCATGAATCCATTCCATATTGTTTCATTTTCCTCCAGAGGGTGCTCCTGCCCCATCCCAGCAGCTCGGCGGCCTTGCTGCGTCGCCCTTTGGCTTTGACCATGGCTTCCAGAATCATTTTTCGCTCCATGGCCGCCCAGTCGAGAGATTCTTCACGATTCCCCACGGGTACGGCAAGAACGGAGGGAGACGGCTCCTCCCGGGCCGGTTCTCCGTATGGGGGTCTGGATTCCGTCAGGTAGGCGGGCAAATGCTTGGGCAGGATGAGATCTTCCTGGCAAATGTTCAGGGCGTATTCCACGATGTTTTTGAGCTCCCGCACGTTTCCGGGGTAGCTGTAGTCCAGGAGCACCTGCAGGGCTTTGGGTGAAAAGCCCTGCACCGGCTTCTGGAACTGGGAAACATAGGTATGGAGAAAATGATCCAGCAGGAGACGGATGTCATCCCCTCTTTCCCTCAATGCCGGAAGCTGCAGGCGCACGACGTTCAACCGGAAGAGCAGGTCCTCCCGGAACCGGCCCTCATGGACCATCCGTTCCAGGTTGCGATGGGTGGCGGCGATGACGCGCACATTGACCTGAAACCCCTTGGTGCTTCCCAGGGGGTAGACCACTTTGTCGTCCAGGAAGGTGAGGATCTTCACCTGGAGGGAAAGGGGAAGGTCTCCAATCTCCGTGAGATAGAGCGTCCCATTGTGGGCCAGCCGGAATCGTCCGGGTTTGTTCTCCACCGCGCCGGTAAATGCGCCTTTCTGGTGGCCGAAGAGCTCGGATTCCAGGAGCGTTTCAGGCAATGCGCCGCAGTTGACCTTGATGAAGGCATCCCTGGCACGAGGAGAAGCCTGGTGGATGGCCTCGGCCACGAAGTCCTTTCCCGTTCCCGTCTCCCCTGTGATGAGGACGGAGGAATCGGATTGGGCGATGATGGGCAGGACCTGGAAGAGCCTCTCCATCTGGGGGCTTTTCCCCACAAGATGCCCGAAGCTGTAGGGCTTGCGATTGCTGCTGTCCATGGCACGCAGGGCGCGGACGTCTTCCACGGCTTCCAGATAGCCGACCACTTTGCCTTCGGCGTTCCGAAGGGGAGCAAACGTCACTCGAACGGGGATCTTCTGACGATCCCGATTGATGATGTCCCCTTCCTGGACGACGGGTTCGGACGCAGCTCGCATTTGGAGAAACGGGCAGTTGTCGAAGCAATTCTTGTTGCGGAGGATGTAGGAGCAGGGAATGCCTTCGGCTTCCTGCTGTACGAAACCAGTCAACCCTTCGAGGGCCCTGTTGACGAGAACGATGCGCCGCTCTGCGTCGAGAACGGCCAGACCGAGGGGAATCTCATCCAGAAGAAACGGCAGGGGAACGGGGAGATTGAAGAGGCCAAGAATGTTTGCGGCGGATATAGGTGTCATTTTACCGATTGGAAACCTCTTGTTGAAGGTTCAGCAGAGGGCATCCTCATCGGGATGCTCCTGGGTGAAGCCATGAAGAATGCCCAGTTCCGTCATGGTGTGGAAGGCTCTGTCGTATTCCTCTTCCGTCACCCTGCGGTGTAAAGGGGGATTCCCGAAGGCCTTGTGGGCGGGAAAATACTGGCACATGAGGCTCACCCACACTTCGGTACCCAGGGTACGCACCAAAAAGTCCAGATTGTCGGCGGTTCCCGAGAGGTCCTCTGGCAGCACCAGGTGCCGAACGATCATTCCCCTGCGCGCCAATCCATCGGCGTCGATCTCGAGAGGCCCCACCTGGCGCCACATTTCCAAGAGGGCCGCCCGATTGACGGAGACATAGTCCGGAGCGGCGGAAAGGGAGGCGGCCACCTGTGGATCTGCATACTTGATATCCGGAAGATAAATGTCCACGATCCCTTCCAGGAGGGCGAGGGTTTCCAGACGTTCATAGCCGCTGCTGTTGTAGACGATGGGAATGTTCAGTCCCAGGGGGACAGCATGCAGCAGCGCCCCCACAAAGGCCGCCACCTGGTGGGTGGGGGTCACGAGATTGAGATTGTGAGCGCCCTTTTTCTGCAGTTTGATCAGACCCGCCGCCAGTTCTTCAACGCTGAAGCCCCGTCCGACACCCAACTGGCTGATGGGATAGTTCTGGCAGAAGACGCACTTCAGAGTACAGCCAGAAAAAAAGACAGTCCCGGAGCCCATCGAGCCTGAAAGGGGAGGCTCTTCCCATGGATGGATGCTCAGGGCCGCCACCCGGGGCTCGGCGCCCACACCGCAAAATCCCTTCTGCCCGGCTTTGCGGTCCACACGGCATCCGCGCGGGCAAAGGGTGCAGCAACGCAGGGATTCATCCAGGATGCGGGCGCGTTCAGCCAGCACCCCTGTTTCAAAAAGTTCCAGGTATCCGGGCCGCCGGATGTCTTCACCTCTCATTTCGACCCGCTGTATGGCTCCAGTGCTCACCGTCCCAAAGCCCCATGACCGTTCCCGAGGCTCGCACATCGTAGCCGCCGAGGTCCGTAACGGTGCGGCGAAAGGATTCGGACCCTATGATGTCCAGGAGGAGCCGGATTTTCGGATCATCCCAGCTCGATTCGGGGATCACCAGGTCATAGCGCTCTTCGGCCACGGGGATGAAATCCAGTCCCAGGGCCCTGGCGGAGGAATAGATGGCCATGCCCGCGTCGGCTCGACCGCTGAGGACACTGACGGCCACCGCCATGTGTGTGAATTCTTCCTGATCGTACCCGGAAACTGCATCGGCGGACATCCCGGCCTGGGCCAGAGTGTAATCGAGGAGGATACGGGTCCCCGACCCCCCCTGCCGATTGATAAACATCACGTCCCCGCGCACAAGGTCCGCAATCCCTTGGATGTTCTTGGGATTTCCCGGCTGCAGCAGAAATCCCTGCTGGCGGTAGGCCAACTGCACCAGCCGCAGGGGAATTCCCTTCAGGTAACGCTCAATGTAGGAAAAGTTGTATTCTCCCGTCTCCGTGTCCAGAAGGTGTGACCCGGCCAGATGTGTCTGCCCCCGGCGCACCGCCATGAGGCCCCCCAGGCTTCCCACATTGCTGGAGGAGAGGTGCATTCGGCTGTCGCGTTCTTTCAGAGCGTTGGCCAGCACATCCAGGGTATTGTCGTGGCTGCCGATCATGATGAGGGTGTGGTCCAACTGCTCTTCGGGACGCAGGAGGCGCACCCGCACCTTTTCTCCC
>DAIQOB010000217.1:1902-5408 GCA_036788075.1 Syntrophobacteraceae bacterium | reverse complement strand
AGGCTTTATGATCCCTGGCAAGGGCAGGTGCTCTTCGATGGAACAGACATCCGCCGTTTCACCCTTTCGTCCTTGCGCGGACAAATGGCCATAGTGCTTCAGGATTCTTTCATTTTCAACATGACCATTCGTGAGAACATCGCTCTGGCCCGACCCGAAGCCACTACTGAAGAGGTCATTCAGGCTGCAAAAGCAGCTGAGGCTGATGAATTCATACAGGAATTCCCCCAGGGCTACGACACCTCGCTGGGGGAGGGAGGCGCCGGGCTTTCAGGGGGACAGAAGCGTCGCCTGGCCATTGCACGGGCCATTCTGCGGGACAGTCCCCTGGTGCTTTTGGACGAGCCGACCACAGGTTTGGATGCGGCTTCCGAGCAGAAGGTCATGGCCGCTTTGCAGCGTTTGAGCCATGGGAAGACCGCTCTCATCGTGACACACCAGCTCTCCACCATCACGGATGCCGACCGGATTTTCCTGATAGCCAAGGGCAGAATCCTGGAAAGCGGTACGCACGACGATTTGCTGATAAAAAATGGCGCCTATGCACGCTTGTGGAATGTGCAGCAGGGGGATCTGCCCGTTCTTACTGTATAATTTGAAGGAATCAACGGTGCCGGGGATGCGGCGGCGATTTGCTCCTCCAGTGCGGAGGCAGGTACCTTTCATTTCATTCGGCAATCCTGCCTGATAGAGCTGATACATCGCTGCGGGGAGCTCGGGCACTTTACAGGGAACAGACATGCTTCAACTGAGGAGAAAGATCTCCCATCGCTTTTTCCTGGCCATCATGCTCATCGTGGTGATCCCCATCGGGATCATGGGCTACGAGAGCTACATCCTGGCCAGGAAGACCCTCACGACCCTCGCCTTCCAGCACATGGCCACGATAGTCGAAAACAAGGCGAACCACCTGGATTCGTGGCTCCAGGAACGCCTGGACGACGTCGAGATCCTGGCTCGCCTCCCCGTCATTCGGGACGTGTGTCGAAGATACGATGAAAGAAGGATCTCTCCCTCGCAAATCCCTGCAAACCTCCTGAAGGACACCCTCGCGCTCATCGAGGGCACCTCGCCTTCTTATGAAAATATCTACATCCTGCTCCCGAGCGGGCGAGTGCTTTCGTCCACGCATCCCGATCTCGTTCGCACCCCGGGCTTTCATGAACAGGAGGTGATCGAACGGCTGCGCTCAAGCGACAAGCCGGTGCTGGGTCCCGTCTACCAGTATCCCGACAGGGAGGGATGGCACGTTCAGCTTGCGGCAAAGATCAACGGGCCGGAAAATAGGACCCTTGCCTTCATCGTGGCGGTTCTCGACCTCTCCAGGACCGTCGATCCCATCATGGTGGAGCGGATCGGGCTCGGCGAGACAGGCGAAACCTACCTGGTCAACAAGGATGGCCGGATCATTTCCGAGTCCCGCTTCCTGGGCTGGGACGAGACTGCCGGGCAGAGCTTCGATACCCATGGGATACGGTCCGCTCTGCAGGGAAAGAAGGGAACGGCGGTCTATGACAATTATGTCGGCCGTGAGGTGCTGGGCTCCTATGCCTGGATGCCGCGCTACCAATGGGGCATCCTGGCGGAAATGGAAACGAGCGAAATCATGTGGCCCCTGGCCTGGATCAAGACCATCGGCATCTGCACCTCGGGGCTTGTGGGGATCGTTTGCCTCCTCATGGCTTTCGCCGTCAGCCGGCGGGTCTCCATGCCCATCGTCCAGGTGGCGGACGCCGCGGAGCGGATGGCCGAAGGGGACCTGCAGCAGAAGATCCCCTTTTCCAGCAAAGATGAAGTAGGAAGGCTCGCCGCCAGCTTCAATACCATGGCGCAGCGGCTGGGGGAGTCCATCGCTTCCTTGCGCCAGAAGGAGGAATCGCTTCAGAAAGCCTACGACGAGCTCATGGCAGCCCAGGAGCAGCTTCTGCGCTCGGAGCGGATGGCGGCAATCGGGGAGCTGGTCGCTTCGGTGGCTCACGAGATGCGGAGCCCCCTCTCCTCCATCCGCCTCAAGCTGCAGATCATCGGGCGTGCCCTCGGCAAGGAAACCGTGCTTCATGAGCATTACGAGATCGCTTTCGACCAGGTGGTGCAGATGGAGCGGATGTTCTCGGAGCTTCTGAATTACAGCAAGCCGTTGGAGCTTCAAAAGAAGGATGTCTCGGTCCCGACCCTGGTCGATCGGCGCCTCCAGGAGCTCGGAGGCGAGCTTGGGGGGAAACATGTCCGGGTCGAACAGCAGCTGCCGCCGGACCTCCCGCCCATCATCGGCGATCCGGACAAGCTCGAGCAGGTGCTGATCAATGTTCTGAAGAACGCCCTGGAAGCCTCCCCTGAGGGCGCTCAGATCCGCGTATCGGCAGCCATCGAGGAGAGCCCTTCCGGGCCCGGCCTGACCCTTGTGGTGGCCGACCGGGGTGTGGGCATCTCCCCGAGGAATCTCAAGATCATCTTCAAGCCCTTTTTCACCACCAGGACAAAAGGAACGGGGCTGGGGCTGGCCATTGTGAAGAAGATCATGGAGGCGCACCGCGGGAGCATTTCCATCCAAAGCGAGGAAGGGAAGGGGACCGTCGTGCGCCTCACTTTTCCCAGCGTGCGAGGCGCCGAATGAAGCGCATCATGATCGTCGATGACGATGCCTCCCTGACACGCACCCTCGAACTTTATTTCCGCGGCAAGGACTACGAGGTGACGATTTTTCGCACGGGGCATGAAGCCTTTGAGGGTTGGCGGCGGGAGGAGCCCGACCTGGTGCTCCTGGACGTACAGCTCCCGGACATGGACGGCCCCGAAGTGCTGGAAAATGCCAAGAGAGAAGCCCTGGAAGGGGAGGTCGTCATGATCACCGCCTTTCATGATACGGAAGCGACCCTCAAAGCCATCCGCCTGGGGGCCGCCGATTACCTGTACAAGCCCATCGATCTCGATGCCCTCGATCTGCTGCTGGAAAAGATACTCATCCAAAAGGCCGAGCGGGAACGTCTGGCACGGGTGAGCCATGTCGTTTCCAAGTCCTACAAGCCGAACCAGATCATCGGGCGCAGCAAAGCCATGCTGGAGGTCATCAAGGCCATTGCACAGGTGGCCCAAACCCCTGCCAGCGTGCTCCTGGAGGGGGAAACGGGGACGGGAAAGGAAATGGTGGCCCAGGCCGTCCACCAGGAGTCTGCCCCCGACGAGCCCTTCGTGGCCATCAATTGTGCCGCCATCGTGGAAAACCTCCTGGAAAGCGAGCTCTTTGGCCACGAGCGGGGAGCCTTCACCGGCGCAGCCCAGCGCAAAATCGGCAAGCTGGAGATCGCCGGCAAAGGAACCGTGTTCCTGGACGAGATCGGGGAATTTCCCCTCGAGCTCCAGGCCAAGCTCTTGCGAGTGCTCCAGGAGCGGGAGTTTCAACGGGTGGGGGGGCTGAAAACCCTTCCCATGCAGGCCCGCATCATTGCCGCCACCAATCGGGACCTGGAGGCCATGGTTCGCGAGAGCGCCTTCCGGGAAGACCTGTA
>DAIQOB010000217.1:0-1802 GCA_036788075.1 Syntrophobacteraceae bacterium | reverse complement strand
GAGGCCTGCAAGATCCTGGGAATCAGCCGTCCCACGCTGCGCCGAAAAATCAGTGAATACAACCTGCTGGTGGAATCGTCCGACTGATCCGCGCCCACTCCCCATAGGAAAGGGCGATTCCCCCCTTGAGGGGGGCAGGGGGGTGTGTACGTCACGGTACATCCCCTTGTCCCATGGCTGCTTTATCCGCAATCCCCTTCATGTCTGCCCCGATGGAATGGCCCGGCATGGAACAAAGTGTTCAGGCATTGAAAGAAATGATTCTTCCATTGAACATTTTGTTCACTCCTCCCCGGCATCCCCAATGTTGTTTCTCCGAAGAATTACCGGTTGCCTTAACCAACCTTTGTCATTCCGGCGAAAGCCGGAATCCAGGAAAATAAAGACTTTCCGGGCTCTGGTTTTCACCGGGGCGACATCAAATCAGCAACATTGCCCGACACCTCCCACGACTTTGCGTGGCAATCGCCTGAGATCTCGTAGGCTCGTCAAGCTGGCATCTCCGTTGCACTATCTAAGGCCGTTTGCGTGACGGATTTCATGGAGCTGCCTCATTCGTTTCGCCCCCTTGTCGCAAGAGGGGGAGGGGCGGCTTCTTGAAGTGATTTTTTCGCAGTTAGGAGCGAGTAAAAGCGAGTCGTTGGGGATGCTCTAAAGCTGAAACATGAAAACGAGTGAGGAAAGGATGGTACGAATGATCGGCAAAAAGCCTTGGATACTGGTGTTTTCGACCCTGTTTTTCTTTGGGATGGCGACCTTTATCGAGTCGAGCGCCTGGGCGCGAGCGGGAGGCGGGCGGTCCATGGGAAGCCGCGGCAGCAAGAGCTTTTCTTCCCCACAGATGCCCTCGAGCGCTTCCCCCGGCTCACCGGGCATGAGCATGCCGGGGAGAAATCCCATGACCGGCAGCGCTGCTCAGCCCTCGGGTGGCTTCTTCAGCCGTAGCCCCTTCATGCAGGGGTTGGCGGGAGGGCTCGCAGGCGGCATGCTCGGCAGTCTTCTTTTCGGCGGTACGGGCCATGCCGCGGCGGGGGGCGGCGGAGGTGGGGGAATAGGATTCCTGGAGATCGCACTCCTGGCGGGACTCCTCTACTTCGGCTACAGGTTCCTCAAAAAGCGCCGTATGCAGCAGGCTTCGGCCTCGGGCTACTATTCTGACGGGCCCTTCTCCCAGTCGGACAGCACCTCGGGGTATCCGCAGCGGGATGTTCCGTATGGCGGCGGTGCTGCTTCCTTTCAGGGAGCCGCGCCCGCATATGGGGATCTCGATCGGGGACTGGACCCCATCAAGCGGAATGACCCCTCCTTCGACGAGGACCGGTTCAAAGAGACCGTGCAGGACCTTTTCTTCCGCATTCAGGCCGGATGGACCAACCGCAGCCTGGATGGGATCGAAAGCATCCTGACCCCGGAGATGAGTGAATACTTCCGCCGGGAATTCGAGACCATGAAGCAAAAGGGCGTGATCAACCGCCTGGAGAACATTGCCATCCGTAAAGTGGAGCTCTCCGAAGCCTGGCAGGAACAGGGCAAGGACTACATCACGGTTCTGTTCACCGCCAACCTCCTCGATTACACGGTGGATGCGGCGACCCGCGAAGTGCTGGAAGGCGACAAGCTCAACCCGGTGAAGTTCCAGGAGCACTGGACATTCTGCCGCGATATCGGCTCCCCCAAATGGCAGCTCTCCGCCATTGACCAGGTGGAACGTTAACCCTCGGCCGGCAGCCGGTCGGATTGGTTTGAGTCTGCTCCATGGTAATCCATAGAATGGAGCAAATGTTACCATGAAAATCCCCCCA
>DAIQOB010000216.1:0-5412 GCA_036788075.1 Syntrophobacteraceae bacterium | reverse complement strand
AAAGCGGGGGATGGAAGTTGAAATTACACGAAGAATCCTGAGCTTGCATGGTATTACAAGAATAATTTTATATAGTTAAGCTGGTTAAAAATATACCTGGAATAAGATGATCGTGTCTAGGAAAAAGCCCCCGGCTTCTCAGCGAAGTTGGAAATGTGTACGCGTTGAGCAATCTTCCCTCCATACCGCGAGTGCCTCCGCTGGAGAATACCGACGGCGGGCACTCAATATTTTCCATAATCTTCCGATTCGCCCTCGACGATGCTGAGCCCAGCCAGTTTCGTACGTTTCATCGAAATTTCCAGAAAAACCGACGTCTCAAAGAGTGCAAATAGTGCCAGGTGCTCACTGCCCGGCTATCACCGGCTCGGCTTCTTTCTCTCCAAAACCCTTCCCGGATTGACCATTCCACGGAGCAAAACGTGGCAGCAGCAAGATGCCCGGAAGGGCTCCGGCAACACTCACGGCATAGAAATGCGCCCAGCCCAGGGAATTGACCATATAGCCGGTGGGGACTCCGGCCAGGACCCGCGTGACGGCCATGAGGCTCGTCAGCAGGGCGTACTGGGTGGCGGAAAATTTCCTGTCGCACAGGCTCATCATGAAGGCGACGAAGGCCGCCGTACCCATTCCCCCGCAGATGTTCTCCAGGCCGATGGCCGCCACCATGACGGCGAAATGCTTTCCCACCAGGGCCAGTCCCGTGAAGGCCAGGTTTGAAAAGGCCTGGAGGAAGGCGAAGAGCCACAGGGCGCGGTTGATACCCATTTTGGCGATGATGCTGCCCCCAGCCAGGGTCCCCAAAATGGTGCTCACCAGCCCGAAAGCCTTGTTCACTGCCCCCACGTCCGTTCGCGTGAATCCGAGATCGAGGAGGAACGGAGTGGTCATGGCTCCCGCGATGGCGTCCCCGAGCTTGTAGAGCATGATGAAACAGAGCATTTCCACGGCCCCTGAGCGGCGGAAATAAGAGGTCAGGGGGCCCCAGACGGCTTCCTTCAGACTCCGGGGAGCGATCGCTCTTTCCGTGGGCTCCGGCGCCCACAGGGTGAAGGCCGTGCAGAGGAGCATGACTCCCGCCATGAGCCCGTACACGACCCGCCAGGGGAGGTGATCCGACAAGATCATGGCGACGGCGCCGGAAACAATGAGTGCAATGCGGTATCCCACCACCGTTGTGGCCGCGCCCGCCCCCAGTTCCCGCTCTTTCAGGACATCGGCACGGTAGGCGTCGATGACGATGTCCTGGCTGGAGCTGAAGAAAGCGATGGCTACCGCCAGCAGGGCCACTGCCCAGGGCATGGAGACGGGTGACGAGAGGCCCAGAGCCAGTATGCCCAGGGCCAGCAGAGTTTGCGTGATGAGTATCCATCCCCGGCGCCGGCCGAGAAAGGGCGGAGTGAAGCGGTCCATGAGGGGTGCCCACAAGACCTTCATGGTGTATGGCAATCCGACGAGAGAGAAAATGCCGATGAGGGCGAGATCGACCTTTTCGCTTGCCATCCATGCCTGGAGGGTGGAGGCTGTCAGGGCGAGGGGCAGCCCCGAAGAAAAGCCGAGACCCAGGAGGCTGAGCACCCGCCGATTGCCGTAAACGTTCATCCAGTTGCGCATGGAAAGTCCATTCCTCATGGAAGCCCAAAAGTGAAGGGGTACGTGACTTCTGCCGTGTTTCCTTCCGTCAGGGAAGGGAATTTCCAGGCTTTCAAACGCTCCTTCAGGCAGGCCTCCAAATCTGTCGACGCCATCTCGCTGGAAATGATCTGAACCTTCTGAACGGTTCCTTTGGCATCCAGCACAAACTTCAGGATCATCCCACCCTTGAGGGAGGGATCTCTCTGCAGGGCGATCTCGTAGCATTTTTCCACTTCAGGGAGATGCTGCCGCACCGTTTCTACGACGGCTTCACGCGAAAGCCCTCCGGATAAGGTCATTTCCTCGTTGACCTCATGGACGGAGCCCCGGCCCGGGTCGGGCATCCCTTCGTTTTCCTCCCCCTTGAGGGTTTCTTTGCCGCCATGAGGTGTCGGAGGGGTCTTCTCCATGGAGAGCAGGCTCCGGGGAGCGGCAACCTGCATGCCGCGCCCCAATGCCAGGTCGGAAACTCCCTCGGGCAGGGGCAGCGGCTGCTGGACGGTCGTACCAGGCTCACCGGTGCGCCGGACCAGGGTGTCCACGGCCACGAAGGAGGTGTAGGCGGTCAGCAGATGGTACTGCAGCCCCAGTTCCCGCACCGCGGCAACACGCCCGTCGTCGGGGTGGATGCGGTTGTAGTCCGCAAGGGTTGCAATACGCTGCCTGGCCCACAGGTAGCGGAGGGGAGCGTTCACGTCAAGAGGCTGCACCGCGCCGACATCCACCGCCTGGGAAAATTTCTGCTTCCCCGCATGCCCCTCCAGAGTGATCCTGCCCCGGGGGTCTCCCCGCCATTTGCCGAAGACCGTCACCGGCCGTTCCGCCAGGACATCCGGGATGGCGGGTGGCTCCACCTCGTAGGCCTGAAATCCCCCAGTGTCCATGCGGATTTCCGTCAAAAGGGGCGCTTCGATGTATTTGCGAAATTTTTCAGCCTGGCCGGCGGCCTGTTCCGGCTTCGTCACCACGAAGGGCTCTCCCATGCCGGCGCGCGCCATGCCTTCGATGATGAAACGGTTGACGCTGGTCCCGATGCCGAAGGCAAAGAGATTGGCCTTTCCCAGGCTGTTGCGAATGAGATCGAAGCTTTCCGTTTCCACATTGACGAAGCCGTCCGTTGCAATGACGATGGAACGGGAATGACCTTCGGATTTCGGCAGGGCGAGGGTCCGCTGAAGGGCCGGGAGGAGCTCCGTTCCTCCCCCGCCCCGTTCCTCAGAGATGACTTGCAGAGCCCGCCCGATATTCTCTTCCGTGGCGGGGAGGGACTTTTCCGACAGCAGGGACGAGCCGCCCGCGAACAGGAGCACATTGAACCGGTCTGCCGGGCGCAAATGACTCAGCAGGTCTTTCATGAGCTGCTTGGAAATGTCGAGGGGGAATCCGTGCATGGAGCCCGACACATCCACGATGAAAATGTATTCGCGGGGAGGGATCGCGTCGGGGGTGATGCGTTTGGGAGGCTGCACCATGAGGAGGAAGAAATTTTCGGCTTCTCCCTTGTAGAGCAGCAAGCCCGAAGCGATTTTTTCCCCGGCCAGTTTGTACCTGACGATAAAGTCCCGGTTGCCTGAAGATTTTTCCTCGTTTGCCGGCTGGATGACGGCGAGGGATGGGCTCTCGTATCGGATGGAAACTTTGTGAGAGGGACAGGTCACCTCCTGGAGCGGCAGGCCCGTGGAGAGGCTCACCTGCATATCGAAGGCGTAGGGAGCTGGTTCTCCCTGGTGCAGGTAGGGATTGGCCACCCATTTTTCCGAGGAGGAAGATGACGACGATGACGTCAAGGGAGCCGGTGACTCGGACGGACGTGTGTAACGGGGGCCCACGACGGTGGGGTAGACGAATTCGTAAACCCCGTCAGTGGGAGAGAGGAATTCCGTATAGCTCAGTTCCACGCGGATGATGTCTCCCGGAAGGATGTTGGCGACATTCATCTGGAAAACATTGGGCCGCTGCTCCTCCAGGAGGGAGGCGCTCTTGCCCTCCTGTTTGGCCGTTTCGTATTCGCGCCGTGCTTCTTCGCGTTCGCGGATCTGGGCCGTGATGGTCCGTTCCCCGATGGTCATCTTCATGCCGTAAACGGCCGCCCGCGTCGACGCAGGGAAGACATAAAGTGCTTCCAGGGGCTTTTTGCCTTCATTCTTGTAGACCTGGGTCACCCGGACGTCGGCGATGACCCCCGCGATGTTCACCTGCGCCGACGTCGACTGCAGGGGCATTTGGTCGACGGAGGGGTCGTCGCTCTTGATGAAAAAATAGGGCGACAGGGTCTTGTTCGCCTGTTCCAGTTGATCCGCCGCACATGCACAATGCGCTGTCAGGGCTGAGCACAGGAACAGGAGCCCTGCCACTGCTGTATGGAGAAAGCGTCTCATTTTCTTCTCCCTGTCTGTGTAGGGTCAAATCCAAGGTCCATCAATTCCATGGGAATGAAAGGAGCAAAAAACTTGCCGGCATGGGAAAAGAGGTTCACCCGAAGCTGACATGCCTGCTCAGGACAGCTGGCTGGTCCAGCTCCAGAACGAGAGGCTCGATGCGCTGCAGCTCCGCAATATTCCAACGGCGGTCTTCCTGGATCAGCTCCAGGGCCTCCTCCCGGGATGACGCCAGGACGATGACTTCGGCGTGCATGTAGTTGTCTTGATAGATATGTGGCTCATCAAACATGGACCAGCTGGAAAATTTCTTGCTGTGGCGCCAGATATAGATTTTCATAGGATGTTCCCAATTCCGGGTTTTCTTGAATTTTGCAGGAATCCCGCTAAAATCGTTTTTATTCGTCAAAGACCCTGCTTTCCGTTTCCTCCAAGGGACAAGGTATTTTAGCCCATGATACTTCGGAGCACGCGCCTTGCGGTGATCGCTGCGTTTCTTATACTCCTTCCCTGCAGCGGGTGGGGGGAAAACCCGCGCATCCACGTCAAAGATGGAGATTCCTTTGCAATCCGCACTTCCCATGGCGAAAAAGAGGTGAGGCTCTACGGCGTCGACGCACCGGAATGGGACCAGGATTTCAGCGAGGAATCGAAAGCTCTTCTTACCCGGCTCCTTTCCGGGGGTGAATTGAAAATCGAGCCGATGGATGTGGATCAGTTCGGACGTACGGTTGGGGTGGTCACCGCTGATGGCCGCTGCCTCAATGAAGAAATGGTCCGGGCGGGTCTCGCGTGGGTCTTCACGCGCTACTGCCATGAACCGATCTGTCGACAGTGGTACCGGTTGCAGGAAGAGGCCAAAGCCGCCAGGCGCGGCCTCTGGTCCGCGAAGCACCCGGTGCCGCCGTGGGAATACCGGCGCGAAGAAAGGGCGGAGTCCCCCGGTTCAAAAACAGGCGAGAAAACCGTTCTCAGTGGGTTCGCACCCTACCACGGCAACACCTCCAGCAGGGTTTTTCACAAGCGCGACTGCGACCAGTACAACTGCAAACGCTGCACGGCAAGTTTCTGGACCCGTGACGCAGCCTTGAGAGCGGGCTATAGACCGTGCAAGAGCTGTGACCCGTAGCCCGGTTTGAGGCCTCCCCCTGTGTGTTTGAACAAAAGGTTTTGTTTTCGATGAATCGTTTTTTTATATCATCACTGCATTTGGACCGGAAAGGAGTTTCCCGTGAAAGTGGAGAAGGTTGCGAATGGATTCTGCATGTCCCTGCCGTGGATTCCCATGTTGCTGATCGCTTTAGGTCTTTCCCTCTCGTGTGGCGCGATGCCGTCGGAAGCGGCAGCCGACCGTTTCTTCATGATGGGGGATGGGCGACTCGCTATTGAGAACATGCAC
>DAIQOB010000215.1:2776-5423 GCA_036788075.1 Syntrophobacteraceae bacterium | reverse complement strand
ATGCGGCGCAGCCATCGCTGTCAGTTCCATGGTGACTGAAATGGTGAAGGGAAAAACCCTCGAGGAAGCCGTTGCCGTCAACCGGGACGATGTCGCTCTGGCCCTCGGAGGATTGCCAGATAAGAAGCTGCATTGCTCCAACCTGGGAACGGATGCGCTGAAAGCGGCCATCAATGACTTCTGGCGACGCACGGGGCAGCCCGAGAAAATCGTACCCTTGGAAGACGAACATCTGGAACAGGAAAGCGAACAAGCCAGTGCGTGTTGCGGTAGCAATGAGCGGGGGTGTGGACAGTCTTCGAACAGCGATCCTGCTTAAAGAAAACGGGGCGGATGTCTTCGGAATTCACATGCGCCTTGTGGCTTCTTCCCGGGCCGGAGATGACGGCGAGGCAAGCTCCGTCGAAGCCGACCAACACCGGGAGGAAGCCATTCGGGATTTGTGCTCCCGGATAGAGATTTCACTTTTTGTTATCGATATGCGTGAACGTTTCGAAGCATCGGTCATCCAGCCGTTTCTGAGGTCCTACCTGGACGGGCTCACCCCCAATCCCTGCGTGGTGTGTAACCCCACCATCAAGTTCGGTCATCTCATGGAAGAAGCGCGCCATCGGGGAGCTGACCGCCTTGCCACCGGCCATTATGCCAGGATCCTCCCCCCCGATTCGGAATCGAACCGCTTCAGGCTGTGCCGCGGTTTGGACCCCGTTAAGGACCAGAGCTACTTCCTTTATGGGATGACCCAGCCGCAGCTGGCTTCGACCTTGTTTCCCCTGGGGGCCTCCACCAAGCAGCAGGTGATGCAATGGGCCGAGCAGGCGGGCCTGGCGCATTCCCTTCCCAGAGAAAGCCAGGAGATCTGCTTCATCCCTTCCGGAAGCTACCACAAATTTCTGATGGAGCGCGTTCCCTTGTCAGCCATGGAGAGCGTGGGACCCATTTGCGACCTCCAGGGCAACCGCCTGGGGGAGCACAAGGGCATTTATGCCTATACCGTAGGGCAGAGGCGGGGTCTGGGGATTGCGTCCACAGCTCCCTATTATGTAGTGGCGCTGGAGCCCGCCACCCGCACGGTTCGGGTGGGGCGCGCCGACGACCTCCTTTGCCGGGAATGTACCGTGAGCAATGTCAACTGGGTGTCCGTCCCTGCCCCTGAAGCTCCTGTCCGGGCGGAAGTGAGGATTCGCCATCAGCACATCCCTGCCCCCGCCCTGCTGATTCCTACCGACAATTCGACCCTGATCGTCCGGTTTGAAAATCCTCAAAGAGCGGTGACCCCAGGCCAAGCGGCCGTATTTTACCAGGGGGATGTGGTGCTGGGCGGGGGCACCCTTTGGCGCCGAAACGCCTGAAGCCGGACCGCGGCATCCATGGAGCGCTACATGAATCTGACGGTGGCCCTGGAAACATTGGGCTGCAAAGTAAATCAATACGAATCGTCCCATTTCCTTCAACTGTTGGAGGATGCGGGCTATGGCCTTGTCTCCTTTCGGGACCGGGCCGATATTTATATCGTCCACAGCTGCGCTGTCACTTCCAAAGCGGGTTTTCAAACGCGGCAGCTTTTGCGACGGGCTCAACGACTCCATCCTGCGGCGAGGATCATCGTAGCCGGATGTGGAGCACAGCTCGACCATGAGCGCTTTGCCGCTGAAGGCCTGGCCACACATATCCTGGGAAACGTGGAAAAATTTGACCTGCTCCACTGGATGCAGGTCGCCGGCAGCCTGTCTCAACCGTTGAAGGCCATCAGCAATCCACGCCTCTATACCCATTTTGCCCACTCTCCTGTCTCCCGCATGCATGCAGGACGCGCACGGGCCGTCTTGAAGCTTCAGGACGGATGCGACGCTTTCTGTTCATATTGTGTCGTGCCTTTTACCCGGGGCAAAAGCAGGAGCCTTCCTCCGGAACAGGTCCACATCCAAATGGAGCGGTTTTTACGCCACGGATACCGCGAAGTGGTCCTCACGGGCATCCATCTCGGGCAATGGGGCAGGGATCTCGATCCCCCCCGGGAACTGGCGGCATTGCTGGACAGTTTCCCTGAAGATTCCCTCCCGCCCAGGGTGCGCCTCAGCTCCCTGGAACCCATGGAGTGGACGGGAGATCTCCTGGACCGCCTGCCTTCCTGGGATTGGATCTGCCCCCACTTTCATGTGCCGCTGCAGAGCGGCGACAACGAAATCCTGGAGAGGATGCATCGGCCTTACACCACCCGGCGGTATGCAGAGCTTATCAGGGAGCTGCATTCAATCTTTCCAGAAGCCGCCCTCGGCGCAGACATCATGGTGGGCTTCCCCGGAGAAACAGAGCACCACTTCCACAATACATTTCAACTCATTTGTGAGCTCCCCCTTTCCTACCTGCATGTGTTTCCTTACTCGCCCAGGCCCGGGACCCTCGCCGCCCAGTGGCCGGGCCGGGTCACGGGAAAGGAATTGAAACGGAGGGCGCATCTTTTGCTCGAATTGAGCGCAGAGAAGCGGCGGGCCTTCCGCAAACGATTCCTGGGCCGGGAATTGGAAGTCCTCGTGGAGAACCGTGTTATGCCCGGCCGGTGGCAGGGTACCAGCCGGAATTACCTTCAGATCATATTCACAGCTCCGGACGATCTTCCTCAGGGCTCACTGGTAACAGTACGCCT
>DAIQOB010000215.1:0-2676 GCA_036788075.1 Syntrophobacteraceae bacterium | reverse complement strand
CTGGAACTGGGCTGCGGCCGTCCAAATCATGCTGCCCAGTGTGACGTCTTCCAGACTCCGAATCAACCCTCCGTGCCATAAGCGGCTCCCCAGAGAGCCGGTATCCACTTCCAGAGCATCAAAAACCGGCCCAAGAGCCGCCACCATGTCTGCGAAGTGCTTCCCCTGGGCCAGATCGCCTCGCGTTCTGAAAAAATCCTCCTGGGGAAACGGGTAGGACGCAGATACGGAACGCAACAGGCGCGGTGTTTTTTGCGCCAGCAGTTCGGCAGATTCCAACCACTCGGCATCCAGGCATTTCATTCCCGGGGGCCACAGGGAAAGCCAACCCTCTTTCATGATTTGCTGCAGACGATTCCTCAAACGCATCACCTGCTCATGCCCCCAACGAAAGAGGTGCTCCAAAAAAACGTTTTCCAGCACCTCTTCGGCCAGCCTCAGGTTGCCTGCACTCCTCATATCGAGACCGAGATTCACATAAGCCACCGCTTTGTCCACTCCCCGCCGCAGCGCTTCGGGATGTTCAATGGACAATTGATCCGCAACGATGACTTTGTTGGCCAGGCCGGCCAGTTCCATTTGAAGTGCTCCCAGGAGCAAAGGGTCCTCCAATTCCTGCAGGGCAGCACCCAGCAAATCCCCCTGGGGCACCAGGGCAAGGGCAAAGGACGGACGGGCACCGCCTTTCTCACTCAGCAAAGCAGGCTCCTTGCGAAGGCTGAGCTCTTCGGGACCAACGGATCGATAGATTTCCAGGGCATCATAGAAATCAGGAATTGCCTGATCTTCCAAACGCCCCTTGTGAAACCAATAAGCGTCCTCCTCCACTTCTGCACCGGAAGAAAACAGAATGTGGCTCATGAGTTCCCCATAGAAACCCGGGTTAGCCTCAAATATGAGGCTCAGAAGGTGCATGACGAAACCTTCATATTGCGGATAAAGGCATTCCCAAAAATATTGATCCTCCAGCGTATGGGGAGGAAGCGAGTCCCTGGCTTCCAGCAGGTCTATGTCTTCCGGAGCTGTAGCCACGGATATCCATCGTTTGAAGAGGGTCACGAGCAGCTCGAAATCCGCATGATAGATCCAGGCCAGGAGTCTTTCCTCACTGGCTCCAGCCAAGCGCTCCAGCCAGGCGACCGCCTGAGCAGGGTTGAGAGCGTCTTTTTGCCACCATTCCAGGTCAAAGAGGTGATTCATCTGCTCGACGGAGGCCAAAGCCAACATCGGAGAGGCATCGTTCGACCCGATCTCCTTGACGGAGAAGTAGAAATCCTGGGGGGCCAGAGCAGCCACAACGGTTTCGGCATCGGCACGGGACAGGATGACTTCCATCCTTTTCTTGGCAGGCAGACGCATCAAATGAGAGCTGAGCTCCCGGGGAGAAATCCGCTGAAGTCGTTTTTCATCCAGTTCCAATAGATTTCCTTTCATATGTGCTCCATTGATTCACTCATCATTCCCAAATGGTTCCCAAATTGCCAACCATTGCCCCTGTCACCTGGCTGAAAAAGCTCGACACGTCATGATTCCATCATTGATTTATTCAACCGATTCCGGCAATTAACAGGAGCGCAGCTCCTGAGCGCTCACACGTATTCCCTTGCGCTCACGCAGGAGAAAGATTATAGAATTAAAAATATTACAAATTCATGGTCAGTCTATCAGGGTTTGATGCTCTTTGGGCTCCTATTATGGACAGCCGAGGGGGACTCTCAAGCATTTTACCCGAAAAGATTTGTATTTTTAATGGGATAGGAGAGAAAAATGTTACTCATAGAGGATCTGCAGGTGGAACTTGCAGGCAAAACCATACTCAAGCATATCGATCTTGAGATCAAGCCGGGTGAGACGCACGCCCTCTTCGGACCCAACGGATCGGGCAAGACGTCGCTCCTCATGACCATCATGGGCTACCCTCAATACAAGGTGACGGGGGGCAAAATCATCTTCAAGGGCGTGGACATCACTCACAGCCCCATCAATGAGAGAGCGAGTCTCGGCATCGGCATGTCCTACCAGAGGCCTCCAACCATTCATGGCCTCAAGACGCGCCAGATGGTGGAGATCTGCGCCGCGAAGCGGGAAGTTAATGTGGAAGGTCTCGCCAGGCGAGTGAACTTTCAGAACTTTCTGGAAAGGGATTTGAACGCGGGCTTTTCGGGTGGAGAGATCAAGCGTTCGGAATTGCTTCAATTGATGGCGCAGAATCCGGATTTCATGCTCTTTGACGAACCCGAATCCGGCGTGGACATGGAAAATATTGCTCTCGTGGGAAACACCATCGCCAAGCTCCTGCAGAAGGATTGCGAATCGACGGATCAAAAGTCCCGGCTTCAAATGAAGCGGGAGCGGACCAAGATGGGACTCATCATCACCCATACGGGGTATATCCTGGACTACGTGGCCGTAGACAAGGGTCAGGTTCTCTACAACGGCGTTCTGAGCTGCAGCACGAACCCTCGAGAAATTCTGAGATGCATCGGGGAAGTCGGATATGAGGAGTGTGTGAGATGTACGATAGACAATCTTTAATCAACAAAGCGGCAACAGCCCTGGACAAGAAGGCGCCCATCGGTCCGGACATCGACCTGGGCCAGTTCGAGCAGACTCCCGTTCCTCATGAGCATCTCGACGATGCAGGTTTGTTGAAGCTCCCGGCGGAGGAAAAGCAGC
>DAIQOB010000214.1:0-5433 GCA_036788075.1 Syntrophobacteraceae bacterium | reverse complement strand
CAGGTTCCTTGCCTTGGTCTTCAACGTGCATCCCGGATAATAGCTGACTTTCATAATACTCCTCTAACTTGTCAATTTTCTGAAGCAGCTGACCATTGCAATTTGAGGCAAGTCCCGCATCGTCTCGGCATCCAACGATGAGGGCTCGAACATATTGACGTTTTTCCGAAGTGTGAGGAGCCGGAGAGCTTCCATGACCTTGGCGATATCCAGCCCTCTCGGGCAATTCACCGTGCAGGAATGGCAGGAGGCGCACATCCAGTAGCTCTTGACCTCCTCAAGAGCCTCTTCCATTCCCAGCTGAGCCATGCGCATGATCCTGCGGGGTACCGTGTCCACCTTGTCGGACATGGGGCACGCCCCGCCGCAGGTACCGCACTGAAAGCACAAATTGATGTCCTGCCCGCTGAGCTTGATGACTTTGTCGATGAAGTCACGCTTGATGGTTTTCTCTGAAATTTCGATCGGCATGTCGTCCCTCATTTTCTATAGATGTTTACTCAAAAAACCGGTCACCCACTCCTTATGGGGGCTCCAACCCGCCTCCAGAGACCACTCGCGCGAACTCCGCTGGAAAGCGCCGTTTCACCCAAAGCCTCCCTTGAGATGAATGCCCCATGCAGGATGAAAACCAGTCACGTAATGCTTTACTTTGCAGGCAGCTTAACCGATTCCAGCACATCGAAACACTGCGAGCCGGAAAAAATATCAAGTCCGTTGAATTGAGACGCGGGATATGGTGTGATTTTGCCGAACACAACAGCGGAAAAAGCAGGACCGAGGAGACAACGCGCAACACCTGCATCTGGAAATTCGTATTTTCGCAGAAGGCGCTGGCTGCACGAAAACAAAAATCCGAAACTGATTTGACCACGGACATGGGACCCGGGCTACCCCACTTGGATATTAAAGCATATCAGAACGTTAAAGAGCTTGGAGCATGAATCGGTCACTATCAGCATGAGCACGAAAGCATTGAAAAGTACGAATCGGGCATAGTTTTTTAAGCCATTTTGGGAGCTGTTGTCAATTTTTTTTCATTTTCTTTTCACAGTGAACTCACTGCCCTCCCCCGAAGTCCCTCAACTTGGGGTTTCAAATTTTTGAAAAATCATTACAATCCCACCTCGCAGTGAAAGGACCCTATGGCTAATCAGGAGGACAATGTATGCGCACAGGTGTGGGTTCATAGAAGAGAAAGGGATTGCCCATGAAAATACGAGTGCTCGGCGCATCCGGATCCGAGCTCCCGGGACACAATTCCCCAGCGTTTCTGGTGGACGATTTTCTCCTCCTGGACGCGGGGACCATCTCTCTTTCCCTTGACAGGGATGCACAGTGCCGCATCAGCCACATCTTTTTAACCCATGCGCACCTCGACCATATCAAAGCGATCCCTTTTCTCCTGGACAATATTGTTTCCAGCCGGCAGAAGTGCAGGCTGACGATTCTGAGCGGCCAGGATGTCCTGGACGACCTCCAAAGGCATGTTTTCAATAACAGGATCTGGCCGGATTTCAGCCGACTCCCCACCCCCGAAGCGCCCGTCATGCGATTCCAGGAACTCTCGACGGAGGGCTTTTTTCAAGTGAAGGAATATAAGATCTACCCCACACGGGTGGATCACCCCGTACCGGCCTATGGCTATCTGGTAGAGGAGGCCGGGGGCAACGCCTTCGTTTATACCGGCGATACCGGGCCGACAGAAGCGATCTGGTCACGCATGGCCGGGCACCGTGTCAAAGCCCTCATCACCGAAGTTTCCTTTCCCGATGAACTGCTGGCGCTGGCAGAGATCTCGGGGCATCTCACCCCTTCCCTCCTCCAGGCAGAAATCTCCAAGATGCCCGAACTGCCGGATAAGATCTACATCAGCCACCTGAAATCTTACTATAGAGCCACCATCAGGAAGGAGCTCGGCCATGTCACAGCCCCTCCCGTCATCCTGCTGGAAGACGACATGGTCCTGTGTGTTTAGGCAACAGGTAGTAGAGAGGCAGTGACAAGGAGGGATAAGTAGGTGGGTCACCGAAAGGTCACCCACCCTGCAGTGACGCAGCCGAGATTACTTCAACAATTCCCGGGCTACGATGAGGCGTTGGATTTCACTGGTGCCTTCATAGATCGTGGTAATGCGTGCATCCCGTGCATGGCGCTCTACGGGAAAATCCGCCGTGTAGCCATAACCGCCGAGGATTTGAATGGCATCGTAGCAGGCCTTGTTGGCCGCTTCGGTGGCGTATACCTTTGCCATGGACGCTTCCTTGGCGTAATGCTTGCCTTGATCTTTCACGAAGGCGGCGCGCATCAGCAGCAACTGAGCTCCCTCCAGCCGCGTGTAGTTGTCGGCAATCATCCACTGAATGGCCTGGAGATTGGCGATGGGCTTGTCGAATTGGATCCGTTCTTTGGCATAAGCTGTGGCACAATCCATGGCAGCCAGGCCGATGCCGAGCGCCATGGAGCCGATCCCGATACGCCCGCCGGCCAGTTCGGCCGCGGCAATACGGAAGCCGTCGTTCACTTTACCCAGGACGTTTTCCTTGGGCACCCGGCAGTTTTCGAAAAGCAATTCATTGGTGGAAGAGGCATGCTGCCCCATCTTCTTTTCATCCTTCCCCACGGTAAAACCGGGAAAAGACGGCTCCACGAGGAATGCCGTGATGCCCTTGCCCTTTCTTGCATCTTTGTCCGTCACCGCCCAAACGACGAACACTCCGGCATATTCTGCGCTGGTGATGAAAATCTTATTTCCGTTCAGGATATAATCATCGCCGTCCAGAACGGCGGTTGTCCGCATGGAGGCCGGGTCGGAGCCCGCGCAGGTTTCCGTGAGGCCGAAACTGCCGGCGGGATATTCGCCGGAGCAAATGGGGGGAATGTATTTTTGTTTCTGTTCCTCGGTTCCCACTACCTGGATCACTTCAGCGACCATATTGGTCACGGAGGTGGTCACTGCAGTGGAAGCACAACCGCGTCCAAGCTCCGTCATGGCAAGGGAAAAAGCGACCGCCCCGGCCCCTGTTCCACCGTAGGTCGGATCGATGTTGAGCCCCATGAAGCCCAGTTCCGCCAGTTTTTTCAAATTGCTTTTGAGAATGTCCCGATTCTTGGTCTGATCCAGCTCTGCAGCCACAGGCTCCAGTTCGCGCTTGGCAAATTTGGCAGCGGTATCTTGAATAATTTTCTGTTCTTCAGTCAGTTCGAAGTTCATTAGAGCTCCATCTTGTTAGCATTAGAAGTCGTATAGAATGAGATCCTCTTGGAAACGAGCGGGAAAACCATCGCTCTGGGACCAGGCGGGGAGTCTGTGGCCGGCGATACACAGCCTTTCCCCTGAGTGCCCGCTCCCGTCGGCATAGCAGCCCATAAGAACATCCTCCACGCTCCGACCCTCTCCCCAAGGGGCGAGGGTCCGAACTTCAGGATAAGCTTTTAATACTCGTAGAAGCCGCGGCCCGTCTTTTTGCCGAGCCAACCCGCCTCCACGTACTTGCGCAGGAGCGGGCAGGGACGATACTTGGAATCACTGAAGCCCTTGTACAGGGTTTCCATAATGGCGAGGCAGGTGTCCAGGCCGATGAGATCTGCCAGTGCGAGGGGCCCCATGGGATGGTTCATGCCGAGCTTCATAACGGTGTCGATGGCTTCCCGGGTACCTACGCCATGGTAAAGCGCGTAAATCGCTTCGTTGATCATGGGCAGAAGGATACGGTTGGCGATAAAGCCGGGAAAATCGCTCGATTCCGCCGGAATCTTACCGAACTTGACGGCGAGATCCCAGGTCAGTTTGAAGGTTTCGTCGGAAGTCGGGAGGCCCCGAATGACTTCCACGAGCTTCATGACGGGAACAGGGTTCATGAAGTGCATGCCGATGACCTGAGTCGGCCGCTTGGTTTGAGCAGCAATACGCCCGATGGGAATGGAGGAGGTGTTGCTTGCGAGGATGGCTTCGGGACGGCAGATCTTGTCCAAATCCTGGAAAATTTTGAACTTGATGGGTTCGTTTTCCGTAGCGGCTTCCACCACGTAGTCAGCGGCGGCCATGTCCTGGAGGCTGACACTGGTCTTGATCCGACCAAGCACCGCCGCCTTTTCATCGGCGCTCATCTTGCCTTTTTCCACGCTCTTGGTGAGAAGATTGGTGATGTTGTTCATGCCGCGCTGCACGAACTCATCGTTGATATCATTCATGATCACCTGGAGACCGCTCATGGCGGCTACCTGTGCGATCCCGTTTCCCATTTGTCCAGCACCGATGACTCCAAATGTTTTAACTTCCATGTGAGTGTAAACTCCTTCCTTGTATTTGAACGTTAAACTCTTCATCCACTCTCACGCCGGCCCCTCCCTCTGCGTCTGCGGGCGCTCCATGCCTCCCGGCCGTCCGGTCTTCCATGGAAACATTCATGAGGGCAGAGCATCGGTGGGGCCACGCAAATTCGACTACCTCTTGATCATCATCGCCACAGCCTCTCCACCGCCAAGGCAGAGCGACGCCAGACCGGTCTTCTTGTCCTGACGGATCATTTCATACAGCAGGGTTACCAGTACCCTGCAGCCGCTGGCCCCAATGGGATGCCCCAGGGCAACACTGCCGCCATTGACGTTCACAATGGCAGGATCCAGTTTGAGCTCACGCAGGGCTGCTACCGTCGATCCGCTGAAGGCTTCGTTGATTTCATAGAGATCCACATCTCCCGCTCCGAGACCGGCCTTTTTGAGGCATTTGGGCACGGCCAGGATGGGTGCAACCAGGACATATTTCATATCGATGCCAGCGGAGGCTTGAGCACCCACGGTCGCAAGAACCTTACACCCAAGCGCCTCGGCTTTCCCGCGGGCCATAACGACGACCGCCGCGGCTCCATCACTGATGATGGAAGCATTTCCGGCTGTGGTCACCCCCCCCTGCTTGAATGCCGGCTTCATTTTCGCCAGGGCGTCATACGGGGTCTCCTTGGGGCATTCGTCCTGGCTGAAAAGGACTGGCGCCCCTTTACGCTGCGGGATGGGCACGGGCACGATCTCATCCTCGAACTTCCCGGCCGCCATGGCCGCCAGAGTGCGCCGGTAGGATTCGGCGGCATAACGGTCCTGGTCCTCCCGGGAGACGTTATACTTCTCAGAGCAGAGCTCATTGGAGATCCCCATATGAAAATCGTTCACGATATCCCACAGGCCGTCGTGGACCATATGATCGTTAATCTTCCCATCCCCCATCCGGTAGCCGAAACGCGCCTTTTCCAGGTAGTAAGGCGCCATGCTCATATTTTCCATGCCTCCGGCAACCACCACATCGGCATCTCCCACCTGTATGGCCTGGGCCGCCAGCATGATGGACTTCAAACCTGAACCGCATACCTTATTGATGGTGAAGCATTCCACTTCGTCGGGCATCCCGGCCTTCACCGCAGCCTGCTTGGCCGGGTT
>DAIQOB010000213.1:0-5464 GCA_036788075.1 Syntrophobacteraceae bacterium | reverse complement strand
CTGGAGGCCGACGAGCTGGATTTTGAGTACTTTGACGGCGAAGTCATCCAAATCGATGACCTCATCGCAGAACAGATTTTCCTCGCTCTGCCCTTCAAGGTCCTGTGCTCGGAAAACTGCAAAGGCATCTGCCCCGGTTGTGGAGCCAACCTCAACGAAGAATTGTGCCATTGCAACGCGGATGCCAAAGACAACCCCTTCGTCAGGCTGGCTGAGCTCAAAGAGCGGCTGCCCCAGTAAGGTTTTTCGAGTGCGGCACGGCCGGCACGGAGCTCGGCTGAACAAGCGGTTTCCCTGCTTCGGCGGGATCCTGATGATTGGAATGCACTATCAAGAAAGTCTTTAAAAACGACAAGTCAAGGAGAATGAAAGATGGGGGTTCCCAAGCGAAAAACATCCAAAGCCAGGCGCGACAAGCGAAATGCTCATAGAGCACTGTCCGTTCCTTCTCTGTCCCACTGCCCTCAGTGCAATGAGCTGCGTTTGCCCCACCGCGTTTGCCCCGGCTGCGGCTATTATCACGATCGCCTTGTTCTCGAATTCGAAGAAGAATAGCGAGAGCTTGCTCAGATCCTGGAAAAGGGATGCGGCGCTCCTCCTCAGATGTGTCAGGGAGGATGTCGCCGCCTCTGCCGTGGAGCTTCCGAATGCGCCGCGGGTCGGGGTTTTGAATGGCGGGACTGAGCCAGGGCGGCCCGACTCTATGCGTTTGCGAATGGAATGGGCGCAAGATTTTTGTCATAGCGAAGGATCCAGTGCCGGAGGTGTTTTGCCGACGATGGTGCGTACCCACAAAGACCTTTCTGAAACTCCCACAGGATACCTCGGAGAACCATTCGAATTATCAAAACACTCCATGGGAACGCAATTGAAAACGAGGTGGGATCTCCCCCTTTCAGCAATGAGACGGCAGGGCGACGCTCGACAGGATGCGTGACCAAAGCTTCCGCAGGCCGCCATTGCGGTTGATTGTCTCCCCGTCGGCATGCAACGGACACTTCAATATATAAAGCACGATGAGCTCATCAATATCGCTCCAGAATTCATATAGACGCGTCAAAAAATTGCACATAAAGAATGCACGGGCAAGCGTTGGAACAAGGAGAAACCTAAAGTGGATTATTTTCTAACCGAAGAACAGCAGATGATCCAAGAACTGGCTGCGCAGATCACCAAAGAGAAAATTCGACCCGTACGCGCCGAACTGGATGAAAGTGAAGAATTTCCATGGGAAATCATGAAGGTCCTGGCGCAATCGGATCTGTTCGGGCTTTACATCCCCGAAGCCTATGGCGGAATGGGTGGTGGCATCCTGGAGAATTGTCTGGCGATTGAACAACTGGCGCAGGGCTGTATCGGTATTGCCACCACTTTTGCCGCCAGCGGACTGGGGGCCTATCCCATCCTGCTGTTTGCCAATGAAGCCCAGAAGCAGGCCTATCTTCCCGATATCGCCAGTGGAAAACGCCTGGCAGCCTTTGGCGTCACGGAATCCGGAGCCGGCAGCGATGTTTCGGGCATCCAGACGACGGCGGTGCGTGACGGCGATTACTACATCCCGAATGGAACCAAGCAGTGGATCACCAACGGCGGTGAAGCCGAAATCTATTCCGTTCTGGCCATCACGGACCGCTCCAAAGGGCCGCGAGGCGCGAGCTTTTTTATTGTTGAAAAAGGAGATCCCGGCTTTTCCTTCGGCAAGAAGGAGAAGAAGCTCGGCATCCGGGCTTCGGCAACCCGTGAACTGGTGTTCCAGGATTGCCGCGTCCACAAAGACCGCCTCATCGCCAAAGAAGGCATGGGCTTCATCGTCGCCATGAAAACCTTCGATAAGTCCCGGCCCGGCATTGGGGCGCTCGGGGTAGGCCTCGCTCAGGGCGCTCTGGACATTTCCGTGGAGTACGCTCGCAAGCGGGTGCAGTTCGGAAAGCCCATCATCTCCTACCAGGCCATCCAGCACAAGCTGGCCAACATGGCCACCAAGACGGAGGCCTCCCGCGCCCTGATCTATTGCATCGCCCGGTACATGGATGCCAATGACGCTCCCGATGCCAGCAAAGTCGCGGCCATGTGCAAGGTCTTCGCAGGCGACACGGCCATGGAGGTTGCCATCGAAGCGGTGCAGGTCCTCGGCGGCTACGGGTACATGCAGGACTATCCCGTGGAAAAAATGATGCGGGACGCCAAGATCCTGCAGATCTACGAAGGAACCAATGAGATCCAGCGCAATATCATTGGCCAGGAATTGAATAAGGAATACAGTCGATTGAAAGAAACTTTCTTTTAATGGGAAAAAAGGAAAGATCCATGCATATTGCTGTATGCATCAAGCAGGTTCCAGATACGAAGAACGTGCGGATAGACCCTGACACCCATACCCTGGTCCGTCAGGGCGTTGAAAGCATCATCAATCCGTTCGACCTTTTTGCCGTGGAAGCGGCCCTGAAGATCAAGGACGAAACCCAGGCCACTATCACCGTTTTGACCATGGGCCCCCCCCAGGCGGACGAGGCCCTACGGGACGCCCTTTCCCGCGGCGTGGATGATGCCGTCCTGTTGAGCGACCGGGCGTTCGCCGGTTCCGACACCTGGGCCACCTCCACCACCCTTGCAGCCGCCATCCGGAAAATGGGGGACGTAGACCTTGTCCTCTGCGGCAAGCAGGCAGTCGATGGAGATACGGCTCAAGTGGGCCCTGAAATGGCAACGTTCCTCGACATGCCTTATGCGACCTTTGTCAAGAAGATCGAAGTGCTCGACGGCAGCGCACTAAAAATTTCCCGTCAAACGGACGAAGGCGTCGAAATCTGGAAATTGCCCACCCCCTGCCTTCTCACGGTAATCAAGGAAGTGGGAGAGCCACGGCTGCCGTCCCTCAGGCATAAAATGCGCGCCAAGAAGGCGACCATCCCGATGTGGGGAGCCGCCGACCTGGGACTGGCTCCCGAAAATGTCGGCCTCAGTGGCTCCTTCACCCAGGTCGTCCGGGTGTTCAGCCCACCCCGACGGACAGACCGCGTCTTGATCCAGGGCCCCATCGAGGAACAGGTGGAACAACTCTTCCGTCATCTCAAAGAATCCAAGGTGCCAGGTCTATGAAAGCCATTGTCGATCGTCAGAAATGCACGGTGTGCGGGGTTTGTACGGACGTCTGCCCCTTTGGCGCCATATCCCTCAAGGAAACCTTCATCGAGATTTCCGATGAATGCACCCTTTGCGGCATGTGCGTGGATACCTGTGAGTTCGGGGCTCTGTCCCTCCCGGAAGTCGGAACGGGACCGGCGGAAGATCTGGCCTCCTACCGGGGTGTCTGGGTTTTCGCCGAATGGCGGGAGGGCACCATCCACCAAGTCAGCTACGAACTGCTGAGTGCCGGTCGTAAGCTCGCCGACAAGCGCGGTGTGCAGCTTTCTGCCGTTCTCCTGGGCCATCGGCTCGACCAGGCCGTCCAGGAGGAGCTCATCTCCTACGGAGCAGATGTCGTCTACGTGGTGGATCACCCCGAACTGGCCCATTTCAGGGATGAAGCTTATTCCAAGGCCGTCGTGGAGCTCGTCCGGCAGAAGAAGCCGGAAATTCTTCTGGCCGGAGCCACGTCCATGGGGAGGTCCTTCATTCCCCGCGTGGCCGCCCTCGTGAAAACGGGACTCACCGCCGACTGCACGGAGCTCGACATCAGCGACGAGGGGCTCATGCTCCAGACGCGGCCGGCTTTCGGTGGAAACGTCATGGCCACCATCGTATGCCCCAACCGCCGCCCTCAGATGGCGACCGTGCGTCCCAAAGTCATGAGACCGGAGAAAATGAAAAGCCACCAAGGCAAAGTGGAAAAGCTGGACCTGCCCGAGGAGTGCTTCAAAAGCCGCGTCGAGGTCCTCGAAGTCATTCCCGAACAGGACCAGACGGCAAAGCTGACGGAAGCGGACATCATCGTTTCCGGCGGGCGAGGTCTGCGCAAGCCCGAAAACTTTTCCATCATCGAGGAACTGGCCCAGCTCATCAAGGGAGCGGTGGGGGCTTCCCGCGGTGCTGTGGAAGAAGGCTGGATCGCTCCTTCGCACCAGGTGGGTCAGACAGGACGCACCGTGGCCCCGACCCTCTATATGGCCGTCGGCATCGCGGGGGCCATCCAGCATGTCGTGGGGATGCAGGGATCGAAAGTCATCGTGGCGGTCAACAAAGACCCTCAGGCCCCCATTTTCGATGTGGCGACCTACGGCGTCGTGGCCGATCTGTTTGAATTCATGCCGGCTTTCATACGCAAGATCAGGCAGGAGCGCGGCGAAAGCTGCTGAAGAGCTGCGCGCTGCGCAAAACTCTGCCGTGCATCAGCAATGCAAGGACGAATCACTTTTTCCCGTGCCACCATGCCCCCGTTCCGACGGGGGCGGCATTTTTTGAGGCACCTGGAGGCACAAGTCGGTCGCTGCAATGATCCCCTGCGTGCGATACACCCTTGAGTCGAGGAACAGGAGCAAGTCATGAGCGAAAAACGTGTGGCTGTCGTCACGGGAGCCAGCCGGGGAATTGGGCGTGCCATTGCCGTGGCGTTGGCAGCTCCCGGTCGGGATATCATCGTGAACTACCATTCCAGCCCCGAGGCAGCGGAAGAGACTGCGGCCGCAGTGGCATCCAGGGGGGGCGTCCCCCATCTGCATCCCTTCGATATCGCCGATGTCGAGGGGGTGAAGGAAGCTTTCAAGGAAATCATCAAAGCCTACGGGCGCGTCGACATCCTGGTCAACAATGCGGGAATCACCCGGGACAATCTGTTGGCCCTCATGAAGCCCGAAGAATGGGATGTCGTCCTCAATACCAATCTCAAAGGGGCCTTCCTCTGCTCGCAAGCCGTGGTCAAGACCATGATGCGGCAGCGCTACGGCAGAATCATCAATGTGACTTCCGTGGTGGGAGTCATGGGAAACGCGGGTCAGTGCAACTACTCCGCCGCCAAGGCCGGCATCCTCGGCCTGACACGATCCCTGGCCCGTGAGCTCGTTTCCAGGAACATTACCGTCAACGCCGTAGCACCGGGATACATCGAAACCGACATGACCCTCAGCCTGCCCGAGAAAGCGCGGGAGCTTCTCCTCACTCAAATCCCGGCGGGTCGTGTGGGAGCGCCCGAAGAAGTGGCCGCTGCAGTGGATTTTCTCGCTTCGGACGCCGCCGGTTACATTACGGGTCAGGTGATTCATGTCAACGGGGGCATGTTCATGGGGTGAGCCTGGGACGCTTTTCGCCACGGCGCGACGGGATGAACCGCGAGCCGCGACGCGCAGCCATCTTCGGAAGCCAGGCATCGTTCAGTCACTGAAAGACTGTCTGAAAAATGAGTCAATCACTCCGAGCAGGCACCTTGTTTCGTCATTCCGGCGGTCTTTAAGCCGGAATCCAGGTTTTTCGCCGAGTTGGATTCCGGCTTAAAGACTGCCGGAATGACGAGCAAACGAATTTTCAGACA
>DAIQOB010000212.1:0-5476 GCA_036788075.1 Syntrophobacteraceae bacterium | reverse complement strand
TCATTTGCCCGGAGGTTGTGCCGCCGTGCCGCACCTCAAGCTAAACGGCCGGGCAAGGGAATTATGAGATGACGACGAGATGCCAATGGTGCGGAGAGAGTCCGCTCTACATAGCTTACCATGACAATGAATGGGGCGTACCCGTTCACGACGACCGCCTATTGTTTGAATTTCTCATCCTCGAAGGCGCTCAAGCGGGACTCAGCTGGCAGACCATCCTCAAAAAACGGGAGGGTTACCGTAAAGCATTCCAGAATTTCGACATCCAAACAGTCGCCTCCTACACTGTGAAAGACATCGATCGTCTGCTCAGCAACCCCGACATTGTACGCAACCGCCTCAAAATCCAGTCCGCTGTCAAAAACGCACAGGCTACTCTTACCATCATCGAAGAGCTCGGATCCCTTGACACTTTCCTCTGGCGCTACGTCGGCGGAGCCCCCATTCAAAATGCATGGAAAACAATCGACGAGGTGCCGGCTAAAACTGACCATTCCGATGCCATGAGTAGAGACCTGAAGAAACGGGGTTTCAGATTTGTGGGTTCAACGATTTGCTATGCATTCATGCAGGCAGCAGGAATTGTAAACGACCACACTACAGACTGCTTTAGACACAGGGAAATCAGAGAACTGAAGGCACCCGGCAAGGCTAAAGATGCTTTGGGGCGGGCAGAGCCTGCCGGGCCTGCTCACCCTCCCATTGGATGATTGATTCCGGCATGTTCGTGCCTAACATAAGGGCAAATTAACCTATTTCCGATAACGACAGCGGCATGCCCCGGCTCCACATGGTTTTCTTAGTCGTCGTCATGTCATGAAGAGTCTTCAACATCCTGAATGCAGGAGGCGAACATGACCTTAGAAGAGATCGTCACGGCAGTTCAAAGAGTTTTGGGCGTTCACATAGACGGGAAAGCCGGGCCGGAAACCTGGTCGGCCATTTACAAGGCGGTGGTCATTCCGACACTGACGGGCAGCCAGGCACCACCCGAGATGACCGACGTCGACACAAGAAGTGAAAAGAATATTCTCACGCTGCAGGAAGAAGTGAGGCCCCTTGCCCGGGCCCTGGTTCACAAGGCGGCGGCTGCAGGCATCAGGATCAAAATCATCAGCGGACTCAGGACTTATGAGGAGCAGGACGCTCTCTACGCACAGGGCAGGACGGTACCGGGCAAAAAAGTGACCAACGCCAAAGGGGGGTATTCGAATCACAATTTCGGCATCGCCTTCGATATCGGAGTATTCGAAGGAAATAAATACATGGAAGAATCCTCGAAGTACAAGGCGGTGGGTGTTTTGGGCAAGGATCTCGGTCTGGAGTGGGGTGGAAATTGGAAGACGATCGTTGACGAGCCTCATTTTCAGCTGCGCCCCGCCTGGGCAAGAGGACTCAAGGAAAGGGAAATGCTCGCTCTGCTCAGACAACGGGTAGCCGACGGAACACCGGTGTATGCATGATATCCATACCAGTCTGACTGGCGCCGGTCGAAGGGGTGTGGTATGTTTTGAAGGACTGCTCCGTCTTCGCAGGAAGAGAAAACGGGGGGAGGCATGCCGGGATGTGATTTTGCACAATCTGTGCAGTACGAGACAAACGGCCCGGCCCATCCGGCGACTTCAACCGGGTCGCCGCGCGGGCCCCGCTGCCCTGTGGAGTATATTGCAGTTCTTCACCCATTGAGAAAGGGCGATGCCCATGAATTTCGATCCGTTGTTCAAGCCCAAAACCGTGGCTGTCATCGGTGTGTCCCGAAAAAATGACCGCCATCCGGCCAATGTCATCTACAACAAGCTTCACCTGCGGTATCCCGTGAAGGTCTTCGCCGTAAACCCCCAGGGCGGATCGATTCTTCGGGAGCCCATCCATCCGTCCATCGCTGATGTGCCACAGAAAGTAGATCTCGCCGTCATCGCCGCCAAGGCGGAGTTTGTTCCCGTCATCCTGGAGCAGTGCATCGCGGCAGGCGTCGGCGGGGCGACGGTCATATCCGGCGGTTTTGCCGAGGTGGGTCGAGCGGACCTCCAGGAGCGCATGACGCGCATCGCCCGGGAGGCCGATTTCCCCTTCATCGGCCCCAACTGCCTGGGGGTTTACAGCCCCGACCGATTCGACACCTTTTTTCTGCCCGGTGAGCGGCTCGTTCGTCCGGATGTCGGGAGCGTGGCTCTGGTCAGCCAGAGCGGCGGGGTCCTGGTGGACCAGATGGTACAGTTCGCCGAGCAGAGTGTCGGACTTTCCGTGGCGGTGAGTATCGGAAACAAGGCCGTGGTGAATGAGATCGACCTCCTCGATTACCTTTCCAGGGATCCCGCCACGCGCGTCATTTCCTTTTACGTGGAAGGTTTCGGACCCAACGAAGGCCGTGCCTTCGTTCAGAAGGCCCAATCGTGCGGAAAGCCCGTCGTGGTCCTCAAAGCCGGAAAAACGGCGGCCGGCACCCGGGCCGTATCGAGCCACACCGCGTCACTGGCCGGAGACTACGCGGTTTTTTCCCAGGTGATGGCCCAGCACGGAGTCGTCGAGGCGACAGACGCGTCCGAACTGGTGACTTTCTGCGAGTCCCTGAGCTGCTATCACCAGCACATCGGAAATCGCATGGGGATCATTTCCGTCAGCGGGGGGCACGGTGCCCTGGCAAGCGATGCCTGCGCGGCGCGGCACATGGAAGTCCCCATCATACCCGACGCGGTTCAGACGGCGATCCGGGAAAGGCTCTCGGAGAGTGTCCGTTCCATTGCATCGGTGGTGAACCCTGTGGATCTCACAGGCAGCGCGACTGATGATGACTTCGTGGAAGCGGCCCAGGGATTGAGCCGATCCCCCGATATCGACTGCGTCCTGCTGCTCCTTTTGCCCTACTCCCCCGGACTCAGCCTGGACCTCGGGGCGCGGTTGAGCCAGGTCTACCAGAGAGAGGGCAAACCTCTCATCGCCTATGTGCCCCACGAATCCAAATACGCCATGCTCATCGAAGGTTTTCAATTGAACCGGGTGCCGGTGGCTGCTTCCATCGAAGGAGCGGTGCTCATGGCCGATGCCCTGCGGAGGTGCCGATCATGTTGACCGATGCAATGCAAGCAATTATCGAAAGCTCCCGGGACATCGGCTGGATCATGGAGCCGGAGGCCAAGCGGCTCATGAGCCTTTACGGGATCGAGATTCCTCCTTACGCCTGGGTGCGCAGCCACGCCGAGGTGAAGGCTGCGGCGGAGCAGCTCGGTTTTCCCCTTGCCGCGAAAGTGGTCTCTCCGAAGGTCGTGCACAAGTCCGACGTGGGGGGAGTGGCAGTGGGGATCGACACCCTGGAAGTCCTGATGGAGGTTTTCGAGCGCTTTTCCAAGATCGACGGTTTCCTCGGGATGCACGTGGAACCCATGGCCAGGGGCGTTGAGCTCATCATCGGCTGCGTAGTGGACCGTCAGTTCGGCCCGGTGGTGCTGCTCGGCATCGGGGGAACATCCGTGGAAATCTACAAGGACACCGCCGTACGCATGGCCCCCATTACTGAAAGGGATGTGGCCAACATGGTGGATTCCCTCAAAGGACGCGCTCTCATCCAGGGGTATCGCGGGGGAACAGTCGTGTCCATGGACCACCTCTCCCACCTCCTGGTGAACTTTTCCCACATGGTGATGGATCTCGAGGGGCAGATCGCTTCCATCGATCTGAACCCCGTCATCGCTTCGGAAAACGCCTGCGTCATCGCCGACGCGAGGATCATGCTGGCAGGCGACGGCAAGGCGTGAAAAATGGGTGAAATCAATAAATTTGGAGTCTTACCCTTTCCCGTGTTTCCACATGCGCTGAAATTTGAAGACGAGTGGAGTTGACGGGGAAGAGCGATTAGCTTGCTTTTATGACAATTGCCGCCACCGAGGGCGGATTCAGGCCCGCACGTCGTCTACAGGGAGGTGAAGCCATGTCGTTACAAAAAAGATACCTCATTTGCTTTTTCGTCATTCTGCTCCCGGCCGTGGTTCTCGGGGCCTTTGGCCCTTCGGAAGCGGCGCTTCCGGATGCCGGCGGCTCCAGCCGTTATCAGTTGCAGGTGGAGAGGGACCTCATAACCCTCAGCGCACGGAGCGTCCCCCTGATGCAAATCTTCCACGACATTGCCGAAGCCTCGGACATGCAGGTCAAATTTCGTCGAAGCAGCGATGCACTGGTTACGGTCGACAAAAGGGGTGTGAAGCTCCCGGAGCTTTTGAAAGCGCTCTCCATCAATTATGCCTACATTGAAGGCTCCGAGAGGGACGGTTCCCCCTCGAAAATGCTCTACCTGCTGCCCTCGGGAAGCGCCGAACTCCCACAGGGAGCCTCGGAAATGAGCGCCAGCCCGTCCCATCCGCCCTTGGCGATGGATACCTATTCCCTCCCGAATACTCCGGCTTCGAGGAAGAGCGCCTCCAGTGGTTCCGTCCAGCGGCCGGACGCACCGAGGGTAGAGCGGGTCTCCAACGAGCTCCTCGTTCGTTTTTCTCCCCAGGCGACTGCCGAGGAGATTGCTGCACTTAACGAAGCAAGCGCTGCCGGCGTCGTGAAGCAGATCCCTCAGCTGAAGATCTACCGCCTGAGCTTCCCCGCCGGCAGTGACATGGAGGCCGTCAAACAGCGTTATGCAGAATCCTCCCTGATTCAAAAGGTCGAGCCCAACTACGTGGCGCGCATCCCTGCGCAAAAAGTCAATGACCCGAAATCCGGAGAGCAGTGGAGCCTCCAGAAAGCCAGGGTTCCCGAAGCATGGAGCATCTCCGCAGGGTCTCCGGATGTCGTCATTGCAGTCGTGGACACGGGCGTCGATGCCGAGCACCCCGACCTGGCGCATCAGCTTCAACAGGGTTATGACGTCCTGACCGGCACGCAGGGCATCCCGGCCGACGACAACGGCCATGGAACTCAAATGGCGGCCATCATTGCCGCGGAAGGCAACAATGCACTGGGAGTCGCCGGGGTGAGCTGGAAGTCCAGGATCATGCCCATCAAGGTGCTGGACGCCAGCGGAGCGGGAGCCTACGCGGACATCATCGAAGGATTGATCTATGCGGCGGACCATGGTGCCGACATCGTTAACCTGAGTCTTGGCGGTTACGCCTACTCGGAGACGATGAGAGATGCCATTCAGTATGCGCACGACAAGAATGTCGTCATCGTGGCCGGCGCAGGTAATGACGGGGGCAATTATCCCATTTATCCGGCTGCTCTTCCCGACGTCCTGGGTGTCACTGCAACGGGGGAAGCAGACGAAAAATGGAGCTACTCGAACTTCGGCAGCTTTGTGGACCTCGCCGCCCCCGGTGTGGGGATCCTCAGCGCTACGATCGGTGGAGGATATGGGTATGCGTCGGGAACCTCACAGGCGGCGGCTTTTGTATCGGGGGTAGCGGCATTGGTGAAGGCAGCCAACAGCACGTTCACCAATACCCAGATCGAAGATCGCCTCCAGGCATCGGCCGATGACCTGGGCGCTTCG
>DAIQOB010000211.1:0-5528 GCA_036788075.1 Syntrophobacteraceae bacterium | reverse complement strand
CGCTCACGTAGGACAGGAGAAGATCCAAAGCGTCTTTCCAATGTCCTGCAGCCGTATTGATATAATAAAGGGTCCGGTCGTAGGAGGTGCTGGCGTTGGTGGCGCCTCCCATGCGTTCAAGACGGCTTTTGGCTTCCGCCTCCGTAAAGGAATGCGTGGACCCGCCCGAGACGATGTGCTCAAGATAGTGCGAGAGCCCTGCCGACAGATAGTCCCCCTCGTAAATAGAGCCCGCTTTCACGAGGAGTTGCGCGGAAATGATATCCACGTCTTTTTGCTCGTGAACGAGGACGGTCAGACCGTTCTTGAGAACGACAAAAAGATCGCCGGGCTTCGAAGCCAGCACCCGTTGAACAGAAGCCTTCAGAGAGGCTGGAAGCTTGGGAACCTGCAGGAAATCTCCCGAAGAATGACTGAAAGGAGCTCCCGTCAGGACAAGGAAAGAGCAAAGGATCCCCATGAGGCATTTTTTCATCATCTGGCTTGTTCCTTCTTCAGAATGGCAATCGGTATCAAAATTCCTTGCTCCTTTTATAACCGGCCTTCCTGAATCAGGCTACCGATGAGTCGATGTCTGTGGACCGGACCATGGTCGGTCATCCATTGCAGGGGAGGGCGCCTCAATCCGATCACCTGCCATTGGTGCCGACCGTATCCCCATTCCACGCAAATGTCGTCGAGCTGCGCCAGACGCACGAGGCGATGGGTGGCTTCGGTGATTTCCTGCAGGCGGGGGTGGCCCGGCGGGATGAATGCGAAAGCGGCAGGTCCAGCCCCGTCACCTTTGCACCGAAGGGCGGCTACGCATTGGAAGTGAACGCAAACGAGATCTATGCGGTCCTCCCAGGGGATGTGCTCCTGAATAACGAGGGGATTGAAACGTTGGGAGAAGTCCTCCAGGGCTTCGGTGTCCTCGATGAAATGAGCGCGGTCCGAAGAAACGCGCCTCCCCATGGCCCAGAGGGGAAAACGAAAGTCTTTGGGGATGTTCTGCTTTTGCCGTGTTCCAAAATAGATGCGGGTGTGCGGATGAGGCCATTGGAGGCACTGAAAGAGATTTGCCTGGAGAACGTTGGATCGCTGATAGCGATATGTGGTGGCGAGTGGGAAGGTAGGGATGGCTGCAGCCTGGAAAAGGCCTGCATACCGTGGAGTGGGAAAAAAGACGCGATGTGCCCGACGCAGCAATTCTTTTGCCTCGGGAGGATAATCCTGGAAAGCCGGTCGGACTCCCAGTGTGAGGACCGACGGGCAGGAGAGAAGAAATGGGGCCAGCGCGATCCTGGTGTTGTCCGTCCGAGCATTCATATCCGTGGGAGCTCGTTGCTATACCGATCCTCGTCCGCCCTGGGGGCTCGGGGAAAGCATGAAGGATTGCCCGGCCTTCGGGAGGGGAACTGCAGGCGGAGCCGGGAGTGCAGTTCCACCGAAGGTCAATTCATGCTCGGATTGAGGAGTACATCGGGGTGAACCCCGTAGTTGTAGCTGCGCATCCTGAAATAGTTTTCCAGGAGGCCTATGCGCTGATCCACGTAATCGTAAATCTTGAGCTTGCCGCCTTCGCCGTTCCCGTTGGTGTGGATTTCACCGATGGCGTTGGCGAGCGTCTTGCGAAAGTAAGTGGGAACAGTCAAAAAAAGGACGCTGGAATGCAGCATCCTGGAGCATTCCGTCAGGGTCTGAGGGGTCACGAAAAGCGCTACAGGTTCAGAAGGAAGAGGGCTCCGGCAGCCGGAGGAGCCGTTGCCGGGGGAATCCTCATCCGACAGAGCTCCTGTTTCACCCGCCGGTAAAAAGCTGTGGACCTTGATATCCCTGTCATTCAGCTCCGCACGCAGGACCTCGTCATGATTGTCGCCTGAGGAAAGGACCAGCAACGGATGGGAAGCCTTCCGAATCTCGCGCTCGATATCGTCGGCGATGATGCGGATGCGCGCTTTGTCCTGCATGAGAGATTGCAGCATGGGGGCATAATCGGCCCGGGAATGGTAGGGGTATTCGAACTCCGTAGGCCTTGCGATGACGTGGGCGTGGATGATCCCCCGTCCTTCCCGTGCGTCCTTTTCATTGATGGCATAAACGACGTCTCCCACATAGTAGTAAACAATGCGGGAAAGGCGGTCTTTGCGTTGTGTCGTGTTGGAAAGGCCCAGCATGTAGCGGGCGTCGAAATTGGGTATGGCGTGCGTAATGACCTTGGCGGGGCACCGCTGGCACTCATCCACGATGAGATAGCCCACCTGATCCGCGATCTTCTTCCAATGCCGCATGGCCTCACCGGTGTGAGCGATGGTGATGTCTTTCCCCACCCGGTGAGCCCCTTCGGAAAACACCCCAATTTCAGAGTTGGGAATTTGAAGGAAGTTTTCGATCTTGGTGAGCCATCCCTGAAGCAGCTCCAGCTTGGGAATGAGGATGAGAGTCGGTTGGCGCCGCTGGGCGATGGTATAGAGGGCAATGACGGTCTTGCCGCTCTTGTGTCCCCCGACCAGCGTGGCGAAATCCTTTTCCAGGAGGGCCTCGGCCGCCTCCTGCTGGTAGCTTTTGAGCTCACCATGAAACTCAAGAGGGCGGGGATCGAAAGACCTCCGATGATCCACCAGTCGAAAAGGCTGCTGGCACTTTCTGCACAGTTCGATCAACTGGTCCAGAAAGCCCCTGGGAAGGAGATAACTGCGGCCCTTCTGGCGCAGACAGCTGATTTGAGCAGGGATATTCCCGATCCATTCCCCTCGGTTGTGCCGCATCTCGTATTCGGGGTTGGTGAACACCAACCGCTCATGAATCTTGCGCTCCAGCAACGGATTCAGTCCCTCCGTGGGAATCTTGATCGAGTCGGCAATCAGTATGCTCAGCACTTTTGCAAACATCTTGGATACCTTTCACAGCTGGAAAGCCACCGAAATGAAACTTGCTTCAGAAAATACTCGCCTGAAACGGTTGTAACGCATCCTCCGGTGATGGACAAAGCGCTCCACGGAGGGGCGAAAAAGAGTGTCGAGGCGCACCATTTGTTACCATATTTCACCGTTCTTTGGCTTCAGATCGGACTTGAATTTCAAAATCTTTAAACAAAGAAGCGGGTCGTCTTCAAAGGAAGACTTATTCCTAGAATATTAGTATAGAATCTGAGCTCTGCCAAGGGGCAAATCTGTTCAAACTTTTCGGAACCGATCAATCCTGACACTGGGAGAACAATTGTGCTAAAATAAAAACATTTGAAAATTTGTTGTGCGGGCTTCTCTCTGCCCTGCTGTGTCGACTGAAGCAAACCCACCCACCAGAAAAGGACAGACCCATGGTAGACTTTTCCCAGGATTCCATCGAAATTCTCAGCCAGCTGGCACTTGAATATCAGCAAAAGCAGAAAGAATTGGGCGCAATCCTGGAAAACGCAGACCCCGAAAAAATCCTGCAGCAGTTGAGTTTCCGGGCGGAGCTCACTACCGATCACTTCAGAGGTGCACAGAGAGCTCTCCTCGGTCTGCTTCCCCCTGGTGACGATGGCGAAAAGAGCCAGGCCAGACAGGCTGCGGTTGCTCTTTTCCGGTGCTTCGACGAAATGCGCATTCTGTTTCAGGCCGTAGCAGCGCTTCCCTCCAAGACGGAAAGCTGAACCCCCCAGGAATCCCAGAGCCCCTTATTTCTTCAACAAGAAGAAATAAAGCCTTCCTGGATGCTTCATTCTGCCGGCCGTCCATTCGGCCGCTTCACCCGTGCCGCAAAAAAGATCCGCTCGTCCGGGCCCCTTGATGGCCCCTCCCGTATCCTGGTTCAGGACCCATCGTTGCAATGGTTCCCATTCCAGGACCTGACCTTGGGCGTCCAGACGAGGCTTTTTTGTTTCTAAAAATGCCAATGCGCCTTTGGGAAAAAACTGCGGGTCCGTGGCGATGGACCGCCCCGCCGTCAATGGCACATTGATGCTTCCCAGGGGACCCTTGTCGACCCACCGGAAAAAAACATAGCTTTCGTTATAGGAAAGAATCTCATCCCGCTCCAGGGGATGATTCCTCAAATAGTCCTTGAGGCTTTGGAGTGTTATCTCGTCTGCCGCCATCACTCCTTTTTCCAGAAGATATTTCCCGATGCTGCGGTAGGGATGTCCATTGGCACCCGCATATCCAACCCGCCGCATTTTTCCATCGGGCAGTCGGAGCATACCGGACCCCTGAACCTGCAGGAAGAAGACGTCGATGGGATCTTTGAGCCATGCCAGCTGAGAGCCCGTCGCTTCCAGTTTCTTGCCGGTGTCGATGTCCTGGCGGGTATAGTATGGAACGACGCGGCTTCCTTCAATGCGCCCCACAATTTTCTGATCAGAATACAATTTTGGATTGAAAGATGCTAGATCAATCGTCACCAAATCAGGCGGAATGCGATAAATGGGGTATAAAAAATCACCACCCCGTTGCATTGCTGCGTCGAGAACGGGCTCATAATACCCCGTCACAAGGGATTCCCCCGAGGGCTCGGCACTGCGGCTTCGGTATACATCAAACGTCTGGGTAATGGTGGCGGGATCGATTTTACGGGCGTCGAGGAGTTTTGAAAATTCCTTCAGCGTTCCTTTGAGCTGATCTGCCCGGAGCGGCATATCGCCCAATGAAAAAATTCTGTCGTCCGGGATGCGGTCATAGAAGGAAAGGCTTCCTGCGACGGCCTGGCGCAATGAGTCCACGTCCAGGTCATCCTCGAAGGCTGGGATCTCACTCAGGGGAACGGGCTCGAACCCCGGGGCTCTTGCCGGGCCCTCTTTCATGGGGGGCGAGCAGCTCCAAAGCAGGCACACCAGCAGAAGCTGCAGCAGCCCGGACACAACCCTGGCCGGAACACCGGACATCGACCTGAGGCAACAGGCAATCAATCGGCTCGGAAAAAGGGTTAGATGCATTCCATGCACCTGACTCCACTGTGCTGTTTACGGGTGATAAGCTGTGTGATGTTAACGGTTGATAGGTTAGCTTTTGTAGGAGCGGCTTCCAGCCGCGACAAAAATAATCAATTGAAAAAGTCGCGGCTGGAAGCCGCTCCTACGAACAAAGCGAGTAGTTCAGATCTCAGCCTTGCGGAGGTGCCGGCAATAAGATGCGATTCCCTTGATCAGGTCCCCATCTCCCAGGAATTCAGATACTTCTCCTGCTCGGGCGTCAGGACGTCAATGTGCACCTGCATGCTTTCGAGTTTCAATCTCGCGATTTCCTTATCGATCTCGAGCGGTACCCGATACACTGTCTTATCGAAGGACGCATGGTGCCGATACATGTATTCGGCGCAGAGGGCCTGGTTGGCAAAGCTCATGTCCATGACGCTGGAGGGATGACCTTCGGCGGCGGCCAGGTTGATGAGGCGCCCTTCCCCCAGGACATAGATGTGCCTGCCGTTCTTGAGGGTGAATTCCTCCACGAAGTCCCGGATCTGGCGTCGCGCGGAAGAAAGACCCTCCAAGGCGTCGAGATCGATTTCCACGTTGAAATGCCCTGAATTGGAAACGATGGCCCCGTCCTTCATGACTTCAAAATGCTCTT
>DAIQOB010000210.1:0-5531 GCA_036788075.1 Syntrophobacteraceae bacterium | reverse complement strand
GGCGCTCCATATGACAAGTTTTCTTCCATAACGGGTACAAAAAGCAGGTCAGGGCGGGTCGGTCTCGAGAGCCCTTCGCAGGCAGAGGCGCAGTTCTTCCCTCTGGTAGGGCTCTTGAAGAAGCCCACACAGGCCTTTGCCATAGAATCGTTGCCCAACCTCATGCTCATTATAGCCGCTGCAAAGGATGGTGCATATACTGTTGATGCCGGCATAAATCATCACACCGATGCGGTGGTACTCTCCATCCTTTTGATAGAGGATTCCACAGGTTTTGAAGCCCCAGCCTGCGTACTCCTCCCAGAGTCTCCGCGTTGTGCGGTTCAGGCTGAACGTGCAAGGCCGGGTGAGCGATTCTTCTTGAGAAGGACATCATGGGGTCATGGACCTCCTGGTCCTTCCCGTGGTATCAAAAAAGTTATAAATTTTAAATTTGCGACTCATGCATCAAGAGTGCTAATGGATGGAATCCATCCCTTGGGCGTCAATGCTGTTGACTGAACGTTACCCCGGTGAAAACCGGGGTCCGGAACGTCTCTGTTGCGTTGTCTTCTGCTCTGATAGAGAGGGGTGTTTTAACGGGATGAATGGGAGGTCTGAATGCCCGGAGTTTTTGAAGTCTATGTAAAGACACATTTTTCCGCAGCTCATAGTCTCCTCGGCTACCCCGGGGATTGTGCCCGGATCCATGGGCACAACTGGATCATAGAGGTTTATGTGCAATGCAACGAACTGAATGAAATCGGGATTGCCATCGATTTCAGAGATATCAAGACAGCCGTGAAGGAGGTGCTCTCACGAATGGACCACTCCAATCTCAACGAATTGCCGGCTTTCCAGCATGTGAACCCCACCTCGGAGAATATCGCACGGTACCTTTACAAGGAGCTTTCCCGAGCGCTCAATGATGGAACGGTTCGGGTATCCAGGGTGAAGGTCTGCGAAACCCCCGGGGCCGGGGCGTTTTACTGGGAGGATTGAGTGGGCCTGTTGGTGAATGAAATTTTCCACAGCATCCAGGGCGAATCGTGTCATGCGGGATGGCCTTGTGTCTTCATTCGACTCACGGGGTGCAATCTTCGGTGCAGCTATTGTGACACCCGTTATGCCTACGAAGAAGGCGAAGTCATGGCGATCCCGGACATCCTGCAGAAAGTGGCTGCTTTTGGATGTCCTCTGGTGGAGGTGACGGGGGGGGAGCCCCTGCTTCAACAAGAATCACCCGCGCTCATCGAACAGTTGCTGGACCATGGCTATGGCGTACTCCTGGAAACCAACGGCAGCCGAAGCATTGCGGGGATTGACCGTCGCTGCATCAAAATTGTGGATGTGAAATGCCCGTCCAGCGGCGAAGCGGCTTCGAACGATTTGGAAAATATGGCACGACTGGAGAGCCATGACGAAATCAAGTGCGTCCTGGCCGACCGGGAAGACTACCTGTTTGCCAGGGCAATCTATCAGAGGTTTTTCCAGAGCTCGCAACGCCGCAATGTTGTCCATTTTTCCCCCGTCTTCGGACAGTTGGAAGCACGGGATCTGGCGCAGTGGATCCTGGAGGATCGCCTCGGTGTGCGGCTAAACCTGCAGTTGCACAAATTCATATGGAGCTCCGACCAAAGGGGGGTGTGAGGCATATCCAATGGAAGCAAAATCGCCGAGAGCCGTCGTGTTGTTTTCAGGGGGGCTCGATTCCACCACGTGTTTGGCCATCGCGAAGATCGAAGGCTACGAGCCATATGCCCTGAGTTTTCACTACCACCAGAGGCACCGGGCCGAGATTGAAGCTGCCAGGCGGGTAGCTTCGGTTTTGGGAGTCCGTGAGCACTTGATTCTGGAGCTCCCCCTCCGGCAGATCGGCGGATCGGCCCTGACGGGGGACTTGCCCGTCCCCAGGGATGTTCCTCTCGAAGAGATGCAATGCCGGATTCCAGCAACCTATGTCCCCGCTCGAAATACCATATTTCTTTCCTATGCTCTGGCATGGGCCGAAGTCCTGGAGGCGGCGGACATCTTTATCGGTGTCAATGCCCTGGACTACTCGGGCTACCCCGATTGCCGTCCTGAATACATCGAGGCTTTCCAGCACCTGGCGAACCTGGCCACTCGGGAGTCTGTGGAAGGCCGGCTGCGTTTCCGCATTCATACACCTCTCATTCGCCTCACCAAGGCGCAGATCATCCGGCGAGGGCTGGAACTGGGGGTGGACTACGGGATGACGCACTCCTGTTATGACCCGGATGGCGATGGGTTGGCCTGCGGGCATTGCGACAGCTGCCTGCTGCGCAAGAAAGGCTTTGCCGAGGCGGGGATACCCGATCCCACGCGCTACGGACCTTCGGCATAAGCTCACCGGTATTGATAGCAACCGGTTGCTGTCGAACGCATACCCTTACGATTGTCCCGTCGTCATTCCTGGAAGCCTCAGGCAGGAATGGCCGGGTGAAAACAGTCAAACATTCTGGACCGCTGCAAAGAGGTCCCTGGAGCTCACAACACGGAGAAAAGGATGACCACAGACTATTCCGGACTGACGCAGCTGGGCGTAAGGGCCGAGATCCCATCCTCCCCTGAAGACGCTCGGCTGGAGACCTTTCCGAATCCGCACGTACAAGTGGACTACGTGGTCCGGCTGACAGCGCCGGAATTCACAACAGTCTGCCCTCTGACCGGGCAGCCGGATTTCGCGACGCTCATCGTGGATTATGCGCCGCGGGGACTCCTGGTGGAGAGCAAATCCTTCAAGCTTTTCCTTGGCAGCTTCCGCAACCATGGGGCGTTTCACGAGGATTGCACCGTCACCATTCACAATCGCCTGAGCGAGGCGTTGAATCCGAAATACATTCGAGTGGTGGGGCTGTGGTATGCCCGCGGTGGGATTCCCATCGATGTGGTGATCCAAACAGGGAACCTCCCCCCCAACTGCACGATGCTGCCCCTTGAAAAAACCAGTTATCGCGGAGGAAGAGAATAGGGAAAGGGTTGGACAGGACCATGAGTGAGAAAAAAGTCGGTGTATGGCTGGTGGGCGCTTTGGGTTCCATCGCCACAACGGTGATCGTTGGCGCCTTGTCGCTGGGGAGGGGCCTGGTGGAGCCTACGGGCATGATCACGGCGACGGAGGCCTTCGACGGCCTGGGCCTGGTTCCCCTCGACGGGCTGGAATTTGGTGGGTGTGATCTTCGCCAGGGGGACCTTCGTGACGCGGCGCGCCATGTCATGCGGGAAACAGGGGTGCTGAGCTACGAGATCCTGGACGAATTGGGGGAACCCCTCACCGGCATTGAGCAGGACATCCGCATGGGAACGGCGAGGAACTGCGGAGAAGCCATCCAAAGTCTTGCTGCATGTCCCGTGTCTGGTGGCAGTACGGCTCGGCAGGAGATTGAGACTGTTCGGATACAGTTTCGGGACTTCAAGAAGAAAAAGTCCCTCGATGATCTTGTTGTTGTCAATCTCGCTTCGACCGAGCCTCCCCTGGTGCTCCAGGACGCGCACCTGGAAACGGAGGCCTTCGAAAGGGCCCTGGACCGCAATGATCCCGGTCTGGTGAAAGCGAGCACCATCTACGCATATGCGGCAGTCCAGGAAGGGTGTCCCTACATCAATTTCACACCCTCCAGCGGAGCCCTCATCCCGGCGGTGATCGATCTCGCCGGGCGCAGGGGGATACCCGTCATGGGAAACGACGGCAAGACGGGAGAGACCCTCGTAAAATCCGCCCTTGCTCCGCTTTTCCAGTGCAGAAACCTGGACGTCTTGAGCTGGGAAGGCTTCAACATCCTTGGAAACATGGACGGCTGTGTTCTGGATCATCCCGAAAACAAGGAATCCAAGATCAAGAGCAAGGACCAGGTGCTTTCCAAGATCCTGGGGTATCCCCTGCATTCGCGCGTCCACATCCACTACGTCCCGTCCCTGGACGACCAGAAAACGGCATGGGATTTCATTCATTTCAGGGGGTTTCTGGGCTCCAAAATGTCCCTGCAGTTCATCTGGCAGGGGTACGATTCCCTTCTGGCCGCACCCCTCATTTTGGATCTCGTACGGCTTGCCGAGCTCGCAAAAAGGAGAGGGGAAGGAGGGCTCATGCCACAGCTGGCTTCATACTTCAAGGCGCCATTGGGGGTAGAAGAGCACCGTCTCTATGAACAGTTTCAGATGCTGCTGCGCTACGCACAAGCGGCACGGGCATGATACGAGGGCACTGAAGGGGTTCGGCGCGGCGCTTCGAGGGCCTTCAATAAGGGTGAACCATGAAACTGTCGTTCAGTACCAACGCGTTCGTCAGGCATTCGGTGTATGAGGCTGTCGAGAAAATTGCGGCCGCCGGCTACCGGAGCCTGGAAGTCCTCGCGGACGTTCCGCATCTTTATGCCGACGCGATTTCTGCGGAGGATTTGAGGCGGTTGAAAGCGCTTCTTCAAAGAAAGGGGCTTCAGGTTGCCAATGTGAATGCCAACACCGCGGCGGGTTATTATCAGCGGGAATTCTGGGAGCCCCTGTTTGAGCCATCCCTGGCTCACCCCGATCCGGACCGGCGGCGGTGGCGCATCAACTACACGCGCAAATGCATCCATATGGCCAGGATGCTCGATGCGCCCTGCGTGAGCATCACCTCCGGCCGCATGGTGCCCGGCATTTTGCCGGAGCGATCCATGGACCTTCTGAGGCAGTCGCTTCAAGAAATTGCCGTTTACGCCCGTGAGTGCGGAGTCCGCCTGGGGATGGAATACGAGCCCGGACTTCTGGTGGAGTGCTATGAGGACCTTATGGCGTTACTGCACGACCTGCAGCTTCCCGAACTCGGGGCCAACCTTGATTTGGGGCACAGCCACGTGCTGGGGGAGGACCCTGAAACAGTCATCGGAGGACTGGCTTCCCGCATTTTTCACATTCACCTGGAAGATATCCGCGCCCGCAAGCACTACCATCTCATACCCGGGACAGGGGACATGGATTTTCAGTCTCTGTTCCAAATTCTAAAAGCTAACGGCTATTCGGGTTTCATCACTGTGGAGCTCTACACTTACCCGCAGATGCCCGAAGAAGCTGCCATCAAGTCCTTGACGTATCTGCAAGGCTTCCTGCCCATCAGCATGAAGGAGACCCAATGAAATTCGCTTTCAGTTCCAATGCATTTCTTCGCTATGACCTTTTGGAGACCATCCGGATCGTTGCTTCCGTGGGATACCAGGGTATCGAGATCATGGCGGATGTCCCCCATGCGTATCCCCTTCATCTGTCGGACGCCGATGTCCTCGCCATCCGGCGTGCCCTGGACGCCAACCGCCTGGCCATTTCCAACATCAACGCTTTCATGCACCATGCCGACGGGGACACCTATCACCCGTCCTGGATCGAGAAAGATCCGGCACTGAGAGCCAAGCGGGTCGCGTATACCCTGGGCTGCATCGATCTTGCGGAGAAGCTGGGGGCCCGCAACATTTCCACGGAGCCCGGCGGCCCTTTGGACGGAATGAGCCGTGAAGAGGGGATGCTGTTCTTCCGGGAGGGGCTTGCAGCCGTGGAGG
>DAIQOB010000209.1:0-5537 GCA_036788075.1 Syntrophobacteraceae bacterium | reverse complement strand
CCGGCTCCTTGTGAAGGGTGTTGCAATACGCAATAGCCTGTGTTCGAATCCAACGGTGTTTACAGACCTCGTGGAATGGCCGCTCAGGGCTTCCTGATAAAAATATTCGATATAATTAAGTTTTATTGTATTTCGTACTCGGCATGTTATTTTGGAGAGGCTGTTGGGAACGGGGTTTTGGGAGTGTTGCAGGGGGAAGGGGCCTTGTTGCATAATGCAACAAGCAGGACCTCCGAGGTTGGGTTGCTTCACGGGTTGACCCTTTTATTCATGGAAAGGATAAGGTGATGGTGATGTTTTGGAAGTCGGATCATGCGGAGAAAGAAGAGGCACAGACGGATACGGATCTGGATGATCTTCGCAAAGGCATCGAAAAGGCGAAGCTTCCGACTCCCGTAAACCTTGTGGCCCAAAAGGAATTGGAACGGCTGGAGAAAATGGATGCTTCCAGTCCTGATTACACCATCGGACTCAATTACATCGACTATCTGCTCGCTCTTCCCTGGCATGCCTTTACCGATGACAATCTCGACCTGAAACGGGCGGAAAACATCCTGGAGTCGCATCACCATGGACTCCAACTCGTCAAGGAGCGCATTGCAGAATATCTTGCCGTACGAACGCTTTCCAGCGTGGCGGACTTTCAGGTCCTTGTCGTGGACGACGAAGAGATCGCCCGGACCAACCTGGCGTACGTTCTCAAGAAGGACGGGTACCGGGTTCTTACGGCAGCAAACGGCCTCGAAGCCGTGGAAGTGTTGAAGCAGCATCATTGCGACCTGGTGTTGACAGACTTGAAAATGAAGGAAATGGACGGCATACAGCTCCTCGAATATGCCAGGCAGTTGGAGCCGCGACCGGAGATCGTCCTGATTACGGGGTATGCCACCGTGAGCTCGGCGGTGGATGCATTGCAGAAAGGTGCGGCCCACTACCTGCCGAAACCCATCGATCTTGAAGAGCTGCGAGCCACCGTGAGAGGCATCCACCAAAAGAAAGTGCATCTCACCATGACCCGCAGTCCGGTGCTGTGTTTTGCCGGTCCTCCCGGAACGGGAAAGACGTCCGTCGGCTGCTCCATTGCCCAGGCGCTGCAAAGAGAGTTCGTTCGGATTTCACTGGCCGGTCTGCGGGACGAAGCCGAACTGCGCGGCCACAGGAGGACCTACGTTGGGGCTATGCCGGGACGGATCATCAGTGAAATCAAAAGGGTAGGAGTGAGGAACCCTGTGTTCATGCTGGATGAAATCGATAAGATCGGGCAGGATTTTCGAGGCGACCCGGCCTCCGTCCTCCTCGAAATACTCGACCCTGAGCAGAACCAGCGCTTCGTGGACAATTACCTCGATGTTCCCTTCGATCTCTCGGGGGTCATGTTCATTGCCACGGCCAACGCGGTGGAAAAACTGCCGGAGCCGCTTCTGGACCGCATGGAGGTCATCCATTTCCCCAGCTACACGGCCAGGGAGAAGAGGATGATCGCCAAACATTACCTCATCCCCCGCCAGATGCGGGAGCATGCCTTGACGAGTCGAAAGATAGAATTTACCGAGGGCGCTTTAAACAAGCTGATCGAGGATTATACCCTTGAAGCGGGATTGCGCAACCTGGAGCGTCAGATTGCGACAGTCTGCCGGAAGCTGGCAAGGATTTATGTTCGGGATGAAAAAGACGATCCGGAATTGAAGGTGGATGAACCCCTGCTGGAAAGTCTCCTGGGCCCCCGCAAATTTACCCATGAGATCGCCTCGGCCGGGCGGCAGGTGGGAGTGACGACGGGACTCGTCTGGACGGAGTTTGGCGGGGAGATCATTTCCGTGGAGGCTGGAATCATGAAAGGCAGCCAGCAGCTCATTTTGACGGGCTCCCTGGGCAGCGTGCTGAGAGAATCGGCCCAAACCGCTCTGAGCTATATCCGCAGCCACGCCGAGGACTTTTCCATCGATTCGGATTTTTTTAGCGGGAGCGATATCCACATTCATATTCCGTCGGGAGCGGTGACAAAAGATGGGCCGTCGGCGGGCGTCACCATAGCCATCGCCCTCATTTCGCTCCTCACCCGCAAGCCTGCACGACGCGATGTGGCCCTCACGGGGGAACTGACCCTCAGCGGCAGGATTCTGCCGGTGAGCGGGATTCGTGACAAACTGCTCGCGGCTCAGAGGGCCGGCGTGAAAGTCGTTGTCCTGCCCAAAGCCAATGCAGTGGATGCGATGAGTCTGGAGCCCGATGTCACGGACAGTCTCGAAGTGGTTTTTGCGGAGGCTGTTCAGACCCTTGTGGAGGCCGTGCTCGGTCAGAGTTGACGGGGGATTCAATCCATATGGTAGCGCTTCAGTTTGCGCCAGAGTGAGACTCGGTCGATTTCGAGAATTTCCGCGGCCTTTGTCTTGTTGTAGTCCACTTGCTCCAGTACCCAGGAGATGTATTGCCGCTCGTTCTCTTCGAGCGAGAGGAATTGGTTCTCGGGCTTTCGGACTTGAAGGGCCAACTGACGCAGGTCCGGCGGCAGGTGCTCGACCTCGATCGTTTTGTCTTGAGCCAGTGTAACGGCCCGTTCCATGATGTTTTCCAGTTCCCGCACGTTGCCCGGAAATTCGTAAGAGAGGAGAATGTCCATCACCTCGTCTGAAATCGCCTCGATATGCTTGTCCTGGGCCTGGCAAATACGGCGCAGGAAATGGAGGGATAGAAGAAGAATATCGTCTTTTCGGTCGGCCAGGCGAGGGACTTGCAAGGTGATGACGTTCAGTCGGTAGTAGAGATCCTGCCGGAATTTACCGAGCTCCACCTCCCGCTTCAAATCCTTGTTCGTCGCTGCCAGAATGCGAATATCGACGGGGATTTCATCCGTGCCGCCCACGCGGATGAACGCTTTTTCCTGCAGCACCCGCAGCAGCTTGACCTGCATGGAGAGAGGCATATCGCCGATTTCGTCCAGGAATACCGTTCCTCCCTGAGCGGCCTCGAGGAGGCCTTTTTTGATGCCTCGGGCCCCCGTGAAGGCTTCCTTCTCGTGGCCGAAAAGCTCATTTGCCAGGAGCTCTTCGCTGAATGCGCCGCAGTTGATGGCGAGAAACCGTCGGTCGGTGCGGAGGCTTTGGCTGTGGATGGTCTTGGCTACCAATTCCTTGCCGGTTCCCGTTTCGCCCAGGATAAGAACGCTGCAGTCAGCCGGTGCGATCTGCTCGATGGTTTTCTTGAGGATCTCCATCTGGGGGCTGTTCCCGATGAGGAGAGGAGGGTCCTGCCGGCACTTGACGCGTTCGCGCAGCTCTCTCACTTCCTGCTTGAGAGACTTTTTTTCCAGGGCCTGGCGTACGATGATTCGGACTTCGTCGATTTTGTAGGGCTTGGGAACGTAATAGTAGGCTCCCTGCTGCATGGCCTCGACGGCAGACCCCACCGTGGCGAACCCTGTGACCACGATCACTTCAAGATTGGGGTAGAGCTCTTTGGCCCGTTTGAGGACCTGCAGTCCATCGACGGGCTGCATGCGAAGATCCGTCATCACCAGGTCGAACTCACTCTTTTCAAGTTCACGGATGGCCGCTGCGCCGTGCTCGACGGAAACCACCGTGTATCCGTCCTTGCGCAGGATGTGCTGTAAATTCTCCCGCGCGATGACTTCATCTTCCGCAATCAGGATCTTGGCCCCCTGCATGACGAAATCCTCCTTAAGACTGGGGCGTTGGAAGTGGCAGACGCATGGTGAAGCAGGTTCCCTCCCCTTCGCGGCTGTCCACGGAAATGGACCCGTTGTGCTTTTGAATGATGCCGTAGACAATGGAAAGCCCCAGGCCGGTTCCCGTGCCCACCTCCTTGGTGGTGAAGAAAGGATCGAAGATGTGACGAACATGCTCCCGGCGGATGCCTCCTCCAGTGTCTTTGACTTGAACGATCGCCATGGGCGTTTCCCCGGTCGTATCGATTTCGGCACTCAGCAGGATTTGTCCCGGGGGATTTTCAATGGCCTGGATGGCATTCATGATCAGGTTGAGAAAAACCTGCTGCATGTGCTGAAAATCCAACTGGAGCACCAGGTTTTCCGGAATGTCCGTAAGCACTTCGATTCCAGGGGGAATCTGGCTGGAAATGAGCTTTACGGATCGGTCGACGACCTGGGACAGGGAAGCGGGCGCCAGACAGAATTCCTTTACCCTGGAAAACTCGAGGAGTCCCCTGACAATGTCTCTGGCCCGCCGGACCTCCTGCTCCACGTTGGTGAGCATCCTGCGGGCGAAATCCTTGTCTGCCTCGTCCAGTTCTTCAAGCAGAATCTGGCAGGAGGTGGAGATGTTGTTGAGAGGATTGTTGAGCTGGTGGGCAACTCCGGAAGAGAGGATGCCGAGGGAAGACAGCTTTTCGGCTTGAACCAGCTGGCTGCGACGCTTTTCAAGTTCTGAAACCATGCGGTTCAAGGCTTCGACCACCCTCTGGGTTTCATCCCGCGTATCGAGGACCGGTATGGGGCGAAAATCCCCCTCGGCGATGCGGAGCGTGGTATTTTCGATAATGCGCAGGGGGCGAACGATTTTATTGGCGACGACCGAGACGAGAGACAGGCCGAGAAGTAAAATGATTGCCAGGGAGGACAAAAGCTGCGCTTTGAGAGTATTGAGAAGATAGAGAATGCGATGGTGCTCGAGGGCTCTCAGTTCCTGAGAAAGATTGACGAGAGTCTTGCCGCTTTCACGCGTCTGTTCCAGCAATCCCCCACCAGGAGGAAGTTTCTCCTGGCTGCCGGCGACCGTCAATTGATCCAGCAGCTCCTGGTAGGTCCCGAGTTCCGTACGCAGGCGTCCCATGAGAGGGGCTGCTCGAAGATTGCTCTCCTCGTCCGAAATGCTGTTCAAAACTTCCCGGGCCTGCTCGATATATTTGTATGTTTCCTTCAAATCTTCGGGAGATCCGTACAGCAGATAGTTCTTTTCATAACGGCGAATCTCCAGAATAACGTTTCCCAGATCGTCGGCCACTTCAAGGATATGGTGCTTCACCTCGATGGCCTGCAGGTTGTGGAAGGACATCATTCCAATGGAGCCGATGGCAAGGATGCAGAGGGTGAGCGCAACCAGGACCTTCTGTCGTATATTCAGGTACAAAGGAAATGGCCAACGCATGAGAGCTCCTTTTCGCAATGGCCTTCTGCGAGGCAATGGCGGCACCGTCGAGGGTCAAAGTCTCAGAAGCTATCTGAAAACTCCCTCTCCCTCAGACAGCCTCTCAGGCAAGATGCCAAGTGAAACGCTTTGGAACACCGATTGAATTACCACTTGTCCCAATAGAAAACAATAGGGGATGAGTGTCTCGAGGGAGGCAGCTTGAGGGGGGAATCCCACCGTCCAATGGGATGGAAATTTTCGCCAATCTCTACCAAGATTGACAGAGTGCCGCATCAAATGGGCAACCTGAATATTTTGCCAATTCGCTTTCGATAAACGACTCCAGGGCAAGGCTGCTCACCGGCACTGCAGGGTTATTGTCATGCTGTGGATGCTTACTGCCGTCTCACGGATTTTGGGTTCCCTCTGCCT
>DAIQOB010000208.1:0-5553 GCA_036788075.1 Syntrophobacteraceae bacterium | reverse complement strand
CGCCACACCGTCCGCCGGCACCGGAAAAACGGTTCCCCGGGACTCGTCTCCCTGCACCGAATTCCCCTTGCCCAAGCTGCGCGTGGAAGCCGGAACCATTCTAGGCGAGCAGAGCGGGCAGCAAGTGATGGTCCTTCGGGATGTCAATGGGACATTGACCATGAAGGTCGATTGCAGCAGCGGCTCCCCGCGAATAAAAATGGATTTACAGCAATGGCAGCGAGGTTTGGGACCCGGCACTTGAAGACTTTTTTGCTCTTTCGGGATGGTGCAGCTCTGACACATCTGCACCAGGACGGTGAGGTGAAAGGTGAGAATCGGCAGCCATTATCTCGGAAAAGGAAGAACTGATTTTTGCGTTTGGGCTCCTTTCGCCGGAAAGATGACGGTGGAAGTTGTGTCACCCGAGCCCTTAAGCCTTGCCATGGAACGGAGCGAAAGAGGCTACTGGCGTGCGTCAGGGCAATGTATTTTTCCGGGTGCCCGATATTTCTATGGAATCGACGGTTCGATCCAACGCGCTGACCCCGCTTCTGACTTTCAGCCGGAGGGAGTGCACGGTCCCTCGCAGGTCGTGGATCATGGCAGCTTTGTTTGGAGCGATGGAAAGTGGTCAGGATTCCCTTTTGAAAAGCTGATCTTTTATGAGCTCCATATAGGGACATTTACTCCGGCAGGCACTTTCTCTGCTGCCATTGAAAAATTGCCGATCCTCCTCGACCTTGGAATCAACGCGTTGAACCTTATGCCGGTGGCGCAATTTCCAGGTGACAGAAACTGGGGCTATGATGGAGTCTTTCCTTACAGTGTGCAGAATTCATACGGAGGTACGGAGGGGTTAAAAAGCCTTGTAGACTTTTGTCATAAGCTGGGGATCGCGGTTTTCGTGGACGTTGTCTACAACCATCTGGGTCCTGAGGGAAATTACCTGCGTGATTTCGGGCCGTATTTCACCGAACGCTACCGTACCCCGTGGGGCGACGCCTTGAACTACGACGGGCCCTACAGCGATGAGGTCAGGGGTTTCTTTATCGAAAACGCTCGGCACTGGCTTCGAGACTATCACGTGGACGGTTTGAGGCTCGATGCGGTTCACGCCATATTCGACTGCAACGCCAAACATTTTCTTCACCAACTTGCAGAAGATATAGAGGAATATGCCGAAGCATCGGGGAGAAATCATTATCTCGTGGCCGAAAGCGATCTGAACGACAATCGGGTCATCCGAGCTCGGGAGCTGGGGGGCCACGGCATTCATGCCCAATGGTGTGATGATTTCCATCATGCCCTTCATACACTGCTGACCCCCGAAAGGGCAGGGTACTACATTGATTTTGGGAAGACGGAGCACCTCGTGAAAGGCCTGTGTGAGGGTTTTGTCTACAGCTGGCAGTACTCTCGATTTCGCAAACGGCATCACGGCTCGTCGTCCAAAGAACTGGCTCCGCATCAGTTTGTTGTCTTTTCACAAAATCACGATCAGGTGGGAAACCGGATGTTCGGGGAACGGCTCACGACACTGGTTCCTTTCGAAGCCCTCAAACTCGCTGCCGGAGTTGCTCTCCTGTCGCCTTACGTCCCTCTTCTTTTCATGGGGGAAGAGTACGGAGAGGAATCTCCTTTTCTTTATTTTGTGAGCCATTCCGACCCAGAGCTTATCCGTGCTGTATGCGAAGGGCGTAAAAAGGAATTTTCGGCTTTTCAGTGGAGGGGCCCCCCTCCAAATCCACAGGAAGAAGAAACTTTCTTAGGTTCCAAATTGAAATGGAGCCATGAGACAGGAGAGAAGCATCGGATTCTTTTCGCATTTTACAAGAGGCTTATTCTCCTTCGAAAAACGCATCCGGCTTTTGAACTTTCGAGTTGGAGAAACATGGAAGTCCTGAGTATCGAAGAGAAGAAAATTGTCTCCTGGCACCGGTGGTCAATGGGTTCGCATCTCCTGTGTCTCATGAACTTCCATGGATATATGGAAAAGTTGGAAGGCATCTTACCGGCAGGACCTTGGGAAAAAGTCCTTGATTCCTCTGAGGAGAAATGGCGCGGACCGGGATCGACCCTTCCTGAAACCATCGAAGCGGAAGCTCAGGTGGCAATACCGCCCTGGAGCTTTGTCCTTTTGGGGCGCATCACGCCTGGAAGCACGACCTCATCAAGCGGCCGGCCGATCTCCGTAATGCGCTGTTCCACCGCTTTTTCTCATGCATGAACATGGTGAAGGGAGGGACTCATGGAACGCTACGTCTGTATTCACGGTCATTTTTACCAACCTCCTCGGGAAAACCCCTGGCTGGAGGAGGTGGAGCTTCAGGATTCCGCCTACCCCTATCATGACTGGAACGAACGCGTCTGCGCCGAATGCTATGCCCCCAATGCCGCCTCGCGCATCCTCGACGGGGATAGAAGGATCATCGACATCGTCAACAATTATTCCAAAATCAGCTTCAATTTCGGTCCTACGCTTTTGGCGTGGATGGAACGACGCCAACCCAGCGTCCTCCAAGCCATCATCGAGGCCGACGCCATCAGCCGGGAGCGATTTTCCAACCATGGTGCGGCTCTAGCTCAGGTCTACAACCACATGATCATGCCCCTTGCCAATCGTCGAGATAAGATCACCCAAGCCTTGTGGGGAATAGCTGATTTTCAAAAGCGATTCGGGAGGGACCCCGAGGGGATGTGGCTACCGGAAACAGCCGTTGATTTGGAGTCCCTCGATATTCTGGCGGAGCTTGGAATTCTTTTCACCGTTCTAGCCCCTCAGCAGGCGGAGAAAGTCCGTCAGATCGGCCAGGAAGATTGGATGGATGTGAGCGGCGGACGGATCGACCCGACCATGCCTTACCGTTGTATGTTGCCTTCGGGACGCTCCATCGCCATCTTCTTTTATGACGGTCCCATGTCGAGAGATGTCGCTTTCGGAGGACTGCTGGATAACGGTGAGAAGTTTGCCTGGCGACTCATGGGGGGATTCTCCGACCAACGACCTGATGATTCCCAACTTGTTCATATCGCCACCGATGGGGAAACATACGGGCATCATCACCGCCAGGGCGATATGGCTCTTGCCTACTGCCTGTATTACCTCGAAAGCCAGAACCTGGCTCAGGTAACTATCTATGGGGAATATCTAGAAAAGTACCCGGAAAGGCATGAAGTGCAGATCTTCGAGAACAGCTCCTGGAGTTGTATCCACGGTGTGGAAAGGTGGCGGGAAAACTGTGGATGCAATAGCGGGATGAATCCAGGATGGACCCAGGAGTGGAGAAAACCCCTCCGCCAGGCCATGGACCGCCTGACGTATTCCATTATTCCGTTTTATGAGAAGGAAGCGTCAAGGGTCTTCAAGGACTGCTGGGAGGTCCGCGACGCCTATATCCAGGTAATTCTGGACAGGCGCAGGGAAAAAGTGGAGGAATTCCTGAATCGCCACGCCGCACCGGAATTGACTCAAGAGGAAAAGACCAGAGCTCTGAAGCTTCTGGAAATGCAGCGTCACTCCATGCTGATGCTCACGAGTTGTGGTTGGTTCTTCGACGAAGTCTCGGGCATCGAAGCGACTCAGGTGATGCGCTATGCAGCTCGAGTTCTCCAGTTTGTCAATGAATTTTGGGGCTTGCCCTTGGAGCGCGATTTCATGGACACCCTGGCATACGCTCCCACCAACATTCCCGAATTCATGCACGGTGCAAGGATCTACGAAATGTTCGCGAGGGATGCCAGCGTCGATCTCCTGCGGGTGGGTGCCCACTATGCCATTTCCTCACTCATCGAAGATGAGCTCCTGCAGGCAGCCATCTTTTGCTATTCCGCTGAATGCGCATTTTGTGAATTTCTCCGCGCAGGGACCCTCAAGATGGTCATGGGCAAAACGCGGATCTTCTCCAATACCACCTGGGATGAACGACTCCTGGAATTTGCTGCTCTGTACCTGGGCGACCATAATGTCGTCTGCGGCATTCAGGAAAGCCAGGATGAAGAGGATTTTGAACGGGCGCAGGTGGAAATCAGGAGAGCCCTGGATCTCGGCGATATCCCCGAACTCATTCGACTCTTAGGGAATCATTTTGGAAGTGAAAGTTTTACCCTGTGGCACCTCTTCAAGGATGAACAACAGAAGGTTCTGAAGGAAATTCTCAGAGCCGCCATGGAGGAAATTCAATTCTACTTCCGACAGACCGTCGAGCGGCACTATACCATCATGAATTTCCTCAGCACGATCCAAATGCCTCTTCCCAAGCCCCTTGCCGTGACGGCCGAATGCATCTTGGACATGGATTTCCGCAAGAGCCTCCAGGAAGAGCCGCCGAACCTGGAGCTCTTTGAAAAGCTGATCGATGAGAGCAAACGATGGTCCATCAAGTTGGATACTGCCGCACTGTCGCACATAGCCGGCCAGCGCATTAACGAGCTCATGGTCCGAATTGGCGAAGAGCCTGAGAACTTTTCCTTGATGGAAATTCTTTTGCGCTTGTTTGAATTGTTGAAGCGCCTCCAGCTGACTCTAGATCTGTGGAAAGCTCAAAATACTTATTTTATCGTTGCCAGGGAGAGATATCCGGAAATCTCCATAAAGACTGCCGAGGAGGATTCCCAACTCATCCGTTGGCTGGAGGCTTTTCGAAAACTGGGCGACTATTTGCACGTAAAGGTGATCTGATGCGAATTCCCAACGCTACCTACCGACTTCAGTTCACCCCCTCGTTTGGCTTCCACTCTGCCATGGAAATGGTGAATTACCTGTCCCTTCTGGGTATTTCGGACATTTACGCCTCACCCATTTTTAAGGCCAGAAGGGGAAGTCCTCATGGCTACGATGTCGTAGACGCCACTCGGATAAACCCCGAACTGGGAACCGAAGAAGATTTCGAACTGCTGTTGGAGGCGGTGAAACTAAGCAGCATGGGATGGCTCCAGGACATCGTCCCCAACCATATGGCTTACAGCCGTGAAAATATGCTGCTGATGGACATCCTCGAGAACGGGGAAAATTCAAGATATGCGCATTATTTTGATATCGTCTGGGACCATCCCTATGAAAGCCTCAAGGGACGGGTCCTGGCGCCTTTCCTGGGAAAATCATATGGGGAGTCACTGGAAGAGGGAGAAATTCAGCTCGCCTACGACGAGACCGGTCTGAGCATTCAGTACTACGACCTGGCTTTTCCACTGAGCATTGAATCCTATGGTGATGTACTGAGCATCGGATTGAATCGTCTCAAGAAGAGCATGGGAGAGGACCATCCCGATTTCATCAAGCTTCTGGGCATCCTGTACGTATTGAAGACGCTTCCTTCCGTGGAGGAAATCGAGGATCGCCACGCCCAGATACGATTCATCAAAAGGATATTCTGGGAGCTTTTCAGCCAGAGCAGTACGATACGAGAGTTCCTCAAGGAGAACATCGCATCCTTCAACGGCGTCAGGGGAAACGCCGAAACCTTCGGCAGACTGGATGCCCTGCTCTCCCGCCAGTCCTTCAGGTTGTCCTTCTGGCGGGCTGCGACGGAAGAAATCAACTACAGAAGATTCTTCAACGTAAACGAACTGATC
>DAIQOB010000207.1:0-5568 GCA_036788075.1 Syntrophobacteraceae bacterium | reverse complement strand
TACAACTGGAAAATGGAAGCGGATCGCAGACTCAAGATTGAAATCTGGGGGCGCCATTTGCCCCAGCGGTTGGCTCGACTGAAGAAGATCTTGAGTGATCTCGAAGAGAGATGTCGCCAGGATGCGGCGGCTTGAAAAGATGACGCAACTGATTGAGTAGGGGGACTGCATGCGTATCTCGAGAAAAGGATGTGCGTTGGTGTTGTGGATATCGTTTTTGTGGGTTGGGGCTGCCTTCGGAGAGACTCTCGACCGGATTGTGGCGGTTGTGAATGGAGACATTGTTCTGTATAGTGATCTTCAGGCTAAAATACGTGTCATAGAAAAAACATCTCCCGGGGCAAAACCCGGCGATCCATCGCTCCAGCCTCAGTTTGAACGTGAAGTTTTGAATCAGATGATACGAGATCGATTGACCGATCAGGAAGTCCGCCGCATGAAGATCTCCGTCAGCCAGCAGGAAGTGGACAATGCCCTCCAGTCCATGAAGAAAGAAAACAACTTTACGGATGCACAGTTCGAGTACGTCGTGGGCCAGAGCGGGCAGACGGTGGAGCAGTTCCGGGAGGGCATCAAGAAGGAGATGGAGCGATCGCGGCTGTTGGAACGTGTGCTCAAATCCAAGACGATTATCACGGATGCAGAGGTCGATGCTTATCTGAAAACGGCCGGGACGCAGGAAAGCAATGCTCCGGACCGCTTGAGGCTCGCCGTCATTTTTCTTCCCACCGCGGAGGGGGCTCAGGGAAAAACGGGAGAAGGTGCTGAAAAGCTCGCCAAAGATCTGCATGATCGTATCAAGAAGGGCGAGGACTTTGCCAAGCTGGCCAGGGAATATTCCAAAGGACCGGCTGTCGCGGAGGGGGGCGATATCGGATACATCGCAACGGAAGAGCTGGCGCCTTACATCGCTGCAGCGATACGGGACCTGAAGCCCAATGATGTGAGCGAAGTGGTGCGGGCCTCCACAGGCTTCTATATCGTGAAGATCATCGATACCCGTCGGGAAAAGCTGGATGCCACGGGTGCCGGTGCAAGAGAAAAAGCCCGAAGAGTTTTGTTTCAACAGGAAATGAGCCGTAAGTTCGAGAGCTGGGTCAAAGAATTGGAGGCACGATCCTTCATTCAGATCTCTCTATAGGGGATTGAATCCATGAGTGAGCTGTCGGAATTCTTGAAGTCTGAGCGATTGCGCCAGGGCTTGACTCTCAAGGCTGTTTCGGAAAAGAGCAAGCTGAGCGTCAATGTCCTCCAGGCGTTGGAGGATGGAGATTTTGCCCGTATTGGCGCACCTCTCCTGTTGCGCAGTTTTGTCTCGTCCTATTGCGGTGCATTGAACGTCGAACCCGGTCCTGTGCTGGAAAAATATGCCGGGGAAATTAAAGCCCGCAACTGGCAGGACGAAGGGATTCAGCGTTACAGAACCATGACGAAATCCTTCAAGCGAACCAGGCAGACGCGCGTCTTCTCCATCCTGCTTCTCGGGCTGGCCCTGGTGGGGGCACTCTATGGGGGCGTCTTGATCTCCAATCGCCAGGAAAAATTGTCCGAGTCCCAACCGGTGAAACAGGAGGGCTACCCTCAGCAAGAATTACCCGCCGATCTCTCCGCAAAGCAGGCTCCTCCCAAACTGCCTGATGAGAAAGCTCAGACTCCAGCCACTGGCCGTCAGCCGTCCCCTCCGGAACCGAAAGCAAAGGGAGCCGAATCCCCGGGTGCCCCGGCTGACGCTCCCCCTGTCCAGCCTCCACCTACTCCCAAGCCTGCCGCTGAGGCACCCGCGGAAGTAAGTTTGCCCAAGGCTCCCGTCGAAAATATACCACGGGAAACGGAGGCAGTTCAGCCGGCGACGCTTTCTGCAGGCGGCGAAGACCAGAAGCACCGGCTCCTTTTCGAAGCGACCCAGGAGACCTGGGTCCAGGTCAAAGCAGACAATGGGAAGCCCCAGAGTGTCCTGCTCAAACCCGGGGACACGCGGGAATGGGAAATGGCGGAAACAGCCGCTATTCTTGTCGGCAATGCAGGAGGCGTGCAGGTGAAATGGGACGGCAAAGTCGTTTCCCTTCCCGGTAAGTCCGGAAGTGTTGTCAAAATTCGCCTCCCGGATCCGCGCTATCTGAAGGAATGAAGATTTTCGAGACTGAAGCCATTGTCTTGAGCACGAGAGACTATGGGGAGTCGGACCGGCTGATCACCTTTTACTCCCGCGAGGCGGGGAAGCTGAGAGGGATCGCCAAAGGAGCGCGGCGAAGTCAGAAACGATTTGTCCACACTTTTGAAAATGCCAGTCTTGTGCTGATGACCTGCCGCGAGCGGAAATCCCTCATTTGGATCGAAGCTTGCAAGTTGTTGGAGCCGTACTTAGAGTTGAGGGCTGAAGTGGAGCGCTGGGGGTACGCGGCTCTCCTCTCCGAGATTTTCCTGGAAATGGCCCCGGAAGGGGAGGCCCAGGAAGAGCTCTTTGACCTTTTGAACGCAACCTTGTTGCAGCTCACAAAAAACAAGGACCCCTTGAACGTGATCCTGTTGTTCATGGTCCGGTTCCTTGACAGAATGGGGTACCTTCCAGAGCTCTCTCATTGCAGTGTCTGCCGAGCACCCCTTCGCACTGCCAGGAGATGGCTGTGGCGGGTGATGCAGGGAGATCTCGTCTGTCAGGAGCATGGCTCGATTCAGCCCTCTGGATTTCCTCTGGATGTAGGGACACTCGTGTTGATGGAGCAGTCCAGGGTGCTGAGCCTGGACAGGATGTGGCGCCTGCACCTGCTGCAGGAGAAAAAGGCTCCCCTTTTCCAGGGATTGATCCGTGTGATTCAAGACCTCATCAGAAAGGATTTGAAAAGCTTGAAGCTACTGGAGCAAATCTGTGCAGCATGCAGTCGCAAGACTGAAAGGAACCCAAATTGGAGTGGATAAATCAGTTTGAACAAATTGCGATCTCTCATCCCATCCTGGCAGTATTCCTGGCCTTCGGAGGTGGCCTCCTGGCAAGCTTCACACCCTGCGTTTACCCGATGATGCCCATTACGGTGGCGTACATTGGAGGCAGGTCCCACGGGAGTCGGTGGCGAGGTTTTGTGCTCTCGGTGTTTTATGTCCTTGGACTGGCACTGGTTTATGCGGCGCTGGGGGCCTTTGCCGCCTTGACAGGCCAGTTGTTTGGAACCCTGACCAACAATCAGTGGACCTATCTGTTCGTCGGCAATATCTGCCTCTTCTTTGGGTTGGTGATGTTGGAAGTGATGCCTCTCTCGCCCCCGGCATTTTTGAACCGGCTGAGAGTACAGACGATCCACGGGCATGATATCTTGACGAGTATTTTGCTGGGAGGGGCTTCTGCCCTGGTGGTCAGCAGTTGTACGACTCCCATCCTGGGTGTTCTCCTGGCCATAGTGGCAACAAAGCAGGATCTGGTCTGGGGAATGGGAATGCTCTTTGCCTTTGCGTATGGCATGGGCGGGCTGGTGATACTGGTGGGGACTTTTACGGGGTTGCTGGCATCTTTTCCACGCTCGGGGATTTGGATGCGACGTGTTCAACGGTTTTTTGGCCTGGTCATGATCTTGTCTTCTCAGTATTTCTTCATTAAAGCAGGAGAATTCTGGCTATGAGTCTCGAAAGAAAGTGTGTAAGTTTGTTGAAATTTGCTCTCGTTCTGCTCTTGGGTGCTCACCTCGTGTGGGCTATGCCGGGTGAAGCGTCATCTAACGACGGAAACACTGTACTGGCCTCGGTCTTGGGGTCGGATTCCAAGGCTGAAGCGCCCGACTTCGAATTGAACGATCTCAAGGGAACGGCTGTTCGTCTCAGCAGCTACAAGGGACAGCGGCCCGTGCTGATCTACTTTTGGGCCACATGGTGTCCCTACTGTGTGGCGGCGAAGCCCGGTATTCTGAAATTGAGGCAGGAGATCGACCCCAAAGAGATGGAGATTATCGGCATCAACGTAGGGGGCGGTGATTCCTTGAATCGTGTGAAGCGATTCGAAGAAGAGCATCCTTCGACCTTTCCCATTTTGTTTGATGCTCAGGGAAAGGTTTCCCGCAGCTACGGAGTCCAGGGAATTCCCCTCTTCGTCATCGTGAACAAGGAAGGAAAGGAAGTCTACAGAGGAAATTCTCTGCCGGACAATCCCATGAAATATTTGAAGTAAGGGGAATTATGAAAGATGTTCTGACCATCATCATGGCCGGAGGGAAAGGGCAGCGGCTCATGCCGCTCACACAGGATCGTTCCAAGCCTGCGGTGCCTTTTGGGGGCATCTATCGCCTCATAGACATTCCTTTGAGCAACTGTATCAATTCCCAGCTCTATAAGATCCTTATTTTTCCGCAGTATAAGTCGCAGTCCATGGTGGATCACCTGGAGGAGGGGTGGAACATTTTTTCAGGGGATCTGGGACACTACCTGCGAATCGCAGCTCCTCAGCAGAGAACTGGGGAGCAGTGGTACCGCGGAACGGCCGATTGTGTCCGGCAAAATCTCTACTTATTGGAGCGGGAGCGCCCCAGGTATGTGCTGATCCTTTCCGGGGATCATGTCTACAAGATGGATTATGCCGCGTTCCGCCAATATCATGAAGAAAATGGAGCGGACGTGAGCGTGGGGCTCCTGGAGGTGGCACGCAGCCAGGCGTCAGAGTTTGGAATCGCTGAAGTGGACAACGACTTCAGGATTCGGGCCTGGGTGGAGAAGCCCCAGGATCCCAAAGCCATTCCTGACGACCCTGAGCGATCCCTGGCGTCCATGGGGATCTATGTCTTCAGGACGGACCTTCTGCTGGATCTGCTCACCAAGAGCGAGGACGATGACTTCGGACGCGTCATCATTCCCAAGCTCATCGATGACTTCAAGGTTCTCGCCTATCCCTATCGGCGCATGAACAAAATCCAGGATTATATTCACATGATGGATCGCGACGGCGTCCGCAGGCTGCAGTTGGTGGACGGCACACGCGATTCCCAGTACTGGAGGGACGTCGGAACCCTCGATGCGTACTGGAATGCCAATATGGATCTCACGGGGGTCGATCCCTTCTTCAATCTCTACGGGTCCCTCTGGCCGATACGGACATTCCAGCGCCAGTATCCGCCGGCTAAATTTGTATTCAACCAGCCCGACAGCAATCCTCCCCGGGTGGGCAGCGCCGTGGATTCCATCGTATCTCCGGGTTGCATCATCAGCGGAGGCACCGTCCGAAGCTCAGTGCTTTCCTATAAAGTCACCGTGCGCAGTTGGGCGGAAGTCGATGAATCCGTCATCATGGATGACGTGGAAGTCGGCCGTTACTGTAAGATCAAGAAAGCCATCATCGACAAGCACAACGTCATTCCCCCCAACACGCGGATCGGAATCGATCCCCAGGAAGACCGCAAGAGGTTCCATGTGACTCCGCGAGGCATTGTGGTGGTGCCTAAGCGGTATTTTCCGGCTGCCTACGGATAATTTTCCGGCGGGTGCTTTTCTGCAGGACCCGTCATTACGGCTTGTAACATGCCGGAATGACGGGTTCGATGGCAGTCAAAAATTTCAAAATTGCTTCTGCACACAGGCTTAGTTTCCGAAGAG
>DAIQOB010000206.1:0-5569 GCA_036788075.1 Syntrophobacteraceae bacterium | reverse complement strand
CGAGATAGGACTTCATGGGGATTTCCGCATGCTCCAGCGTCTTCCTGACACAACCCTGGGGGCACCCGTCAATGGCTACCATTCGAGGTACATCCTTCGCCAATTGAACAAACCCGCTAAGATGAGCGCCTATACCGGCCAAGCAGAACATCTTGCCGAAGCCCTCCCGGGTCAGCTCGACCGCTACCTGGTTGGTCAACTGGCCCACGTTGGAGCCTCCACTACACGCCAGAATCATGATATTTCCACCGGGAACACAACAATCTGCAGACATCGAGATCCTCCACACATTTTCTCATTCGGTCTTGAGATGTTCAAAGAGCGAGTCTGCGAGCGTTACATGAAAAACCCTCGCAGACTTGACACTCTCAGCCGCTACAAAAGGCCCCTCTCACTTCTTTATCCAACCCTTCACTTCTTCCTTGGTGGGCACCTTGCCGACGGATTTGACCTCTCCATCGACCACCACGGCCGGAGTACCGAAGACACCGTATTCGCCGATTTTCAAGATGTCCGTCACTTTTTCCACCTGAGCGTCTACGCCCGTTTCCGCAACGGCATCCTTGACGGCCTTTTCTGTCTGTTGACATTTCGCACAACCAGGACCCAACACTTTGATTTCCATTAAAAATCTCCTTTTAAGTTGGAATACCCAGCGTCACCATGACGCCAATTTCAGCCCGGGTAATAATATCCGAAGACCATCCCGCAGAAAGTGGACATGACCACGACCAGGGACACATAAACGACCGTCTTCTTGGTGCCCATGACGCTTCGAATGACCAGCATGTTGGGAAGCGAAAGAGCCGGCCCGGCCAGAAGCAGCGCCAGCGCGGGTCCCTGTCCCATGCCCGAGGCGATCAGCCCCTGCAGAATGGGGACTTCCGTCAGTGTCGCGAAGTACATGAAGGCGGCCACGATCGCGGAGAAGAAATTGGCGCCGAGGGAATTGCCTCCCACCAGGCCGCTCACCCAATGAGAAGGGATGATCCCTTCCGTGCCCGGTTGTCCCAGGAGCAATCCCGCCACCATCACACCTCCCAAAAGCAGAGGGGTGATCTGCTTGGTGAAGTCCCAGGTGGCCATGAACCAGTCTTCGGTCTCGCCGCGAGTGGTGGTGATGAGAACGGTAAGGGCGACAATGCCGGCCCCAAAGGCAATGAGGGGCTGATGGGGGAAAAGGAAAGCCAGAATTGCCACAATGATCCCGGCAAGCACCACTTTGATCGCCTTCACACGAAACCAGATCACGAGCTCGATGCCCAAGCCGACGGCAAAAGCCCCCGTCAACCACCACTTGATTTGAAAGACTGCGTTCCAGAAGCCGACGGGATCCGCAGGCTTACCCCAAGTCGCAGAAATCAACAAACCTACCATAGTCGCAAAGTACGTAACATTCTTCCACAGGGGCCGCTCGACCTCCACCTGAGGCATGTGTATCGCCGCCTGCACCTTCTCTTCTTCCTCCTTGAGGAAGAAAAAATGCATCAGCAGGCCAATGACGATGCTGAAGGAAACAGCCCCCACCGCACGGGCGATGCCGATGGGAAGCCCTAGAATCCTCGCCGTGAGCACAATGGCCAGAATGTTGATGGCCGGTCCGGAGTAGAGAAAAGCGATGGCCGGTCCCAGTCCCGCTCCCCGCTTCCAGATGCCCGCAAAAAGAGGCAGGACGGTGCACGAGCAAACTGCCAGGATGCTGCCCGAAACCGAGGCGACACCGTAGGCCAGCGCCTTGTTGGCAGCGGGTCCCAGGTATCGCATGACCGCAGCCTGCGACACAAAACAGGAAATGGCCCCGGCGATGAAAAACGCCGGCACCAGGCAGAGCAGCACGTGCTCCTGGGCATACCACTTGACCAGGGACAGGGACTCCAGGACGGCGTTGGTGAAGCGCTTGTTCTCCATCGGAAGATAAAAGGCCACCAGGAACGCCCCAACAATCAGCGACATGGGAAGCCAGATGGTTTTCCAGTCGATGCGGCTTGGCGCCGTCTCTTCAATGCTCTCGGCCACATCATCTTTAAACGGTTCTTTATGAGCTGCTTGAGCGTTGCCCATGACGGATTCTCCTCGCTTTTCGGTTGAGTCCTCATTTGGACAAGATTTACTTTTCACGGGCCTTCCCCATGGACGACCCCCTCCACCTCTAAATTATATGTCGATCTATCTATGTATAGGCATTGAGTCGATCAGGCCTTCCTCAACCTGCACACCTCTCGGATTTTTCCTTTTCCATAAGGGCCACTTATCTACCACCAGCACTGCCGGCGTTCTCCCTATTGATTGAAGAGGCGCGATCCATAAGCTGGAGAAATTCCTCATCATCCTCGAGCCAGTGCTTGAGATTGCCGAGCATGGATGCCGCGAAGGGACTGCTGCTCCCATCGCTGGGATAGTAATAAACCCAAAAGCCCTTCCTGCTACAAGCCACCAATCCGGAAAAACTAAGAACTTTCAGGTGATTGGACACCGTTGGCTGGGCAATGCCGAGGATCGATTGGAGCTCCTCGACACACATCGACCGGTGCTGAAGCAGTTTGACGATCTTCACTCGATTGGGCTCGGAAAAGGCTTTCATCACCTTGACAAACTCCTGCATGGGATTCCCTCCACAGATAAGTCATGGTGAATATACACCTTAAATCGTCTATCGTCGATATAAAATTTTATTTTCGATGCCCGGCACTTTCGGCTTCGCGTTTATCTTAGAAAAATCGCTAGTCTTCATATGATCCTGAGAGCGATTTTTCACTTTGAAATCAAAAGCACGAAATGATATCTTTAAAGGCAAATATTGATATACTCCTTTAGGGTTAACCCGGGGGGCAGTGCTGCGATGGAAGATCGGAGACCAGAGTCAACCGAAGAGAACCTGGGTACGATTGTCTCGGTGCGCGGAAGCGTCATCGATGTCCGGTTTCCCGACTGGTTGCCGGATCGCCACAGCCTGCTTCTGACTGGAGAACATCATGATGTGGTGATCGAGGTGCAAGGGCATCTCAGCCGGGACGTAGCTCGCGGCATTGCTCTGACTCCTACGCGAGGCACGGCTCAAGGGGCGATGGTCCTGGACACGGGCAGGCCGTTGATGACGCCCGTGGGCCGCGGGTGCCTTGGGCGAGTGTTCAATGTTTTCGGAAAAACGATCGACGGCGGAAAGCCGCCGGAAGATGTGGAATGGACCTCGGTCCATGGAGACCCGGTCCCCCTGAGCGAACGGGCTACCACCTCGGAAGTCTTTCTGACGGGCATCAAGGCCATCGATGTGCTCATGCCCCTGGAGCTGGGAGGCAAGGCCGGTCTGTTCGGCGGGGCCGGCGTCGGCAAGACGGTGCTCATCACCGAGCTCATCCATCACATGGTGGGGCATCATGAGGGCATCAGCATCTTCTGCGGCATCGGCGAGCGCTGCCGGGAGGGAGAAGAGCTTTACCGCGAGATGAAGGATGCCGGGGTCCTGGGTAGCACCATCATGGTTTTCGGCCAGATGAACGAACCGCCCGGCGCACGCTTTCGGGTGGGGCACGCCGCCCTGACGATGGCCGAATACTTTCGGGACCAGGCCAAACAGGATGTGCTGCTGCTCATCGACAACATCTTTCGCTTCATCCAGGCCGGCTCCGAAGTATCGGGACTGATGGGGCAGCTTCCCTCGCGCCTCGGGTACCAACCCACCATGGCGACAGAACTGGCAGGGTTGGAAGAGCGTATCTCCAACACTCGGACCGGGGCCATCACCTCCATTCAGGCGGTTTATGTCCCAGCCGATGATTTCACCGACCCTGCAGCCGTCCACACCTTCGGGCACCTGTCGGCCTCCATTGTGCTCTCTCGAAAGAAGGCGGGCGAAGGCCTCTACCCGGCCATCGATCCCCTGCAGTCCTCCTCCAAGATGCTGAACCCGCTCATCGTGGGAGAAAGACATTACCGGACAGCTCAGGAAGTCCGCAGGACTCTGGCCACGTATGAAGAGCTGAAAGACATCATCGCCATGCTGGGCATCGAGGAGCTTTCCGAAGAAGATCGCAAGGCGGTGTACCGGGCGCGCCGTCTGGAACGGTTCCTGACCCAGCCCTTTTTTACCACGGAACATTTCACGGGCATGGAAGGCAAGGCCGTGCAGCTCGGCGATGCCCTGGACGGTTGCGAAAGGATCCTGAACGATGAATTCTCCGACCTCCCGGAAAAAGCCCTCTACATGATCGGCCGGGTGGACGAGGCGCGAAGGTCATGAAACTTAAGATCCTGCTCCCCAGCCATATTTTCCTGGATGAGGAGGTTCAAAAGGTCGTTGCGGAAGCCGAAAACGGGCATTTCTGCCTGCTGCCCCGGCACGCGGACTATGCGGCGGCCCTCGTGCCGGGCATCCTTTCCTACCTTTCGACCGAGGGAGAGGAGTTTTTCGTGGCGGTGGACGAGGGGGTCCTCGTCAAGTGCGGCCCGGAGGTTCTGGTTTCGACACACAATGCGGTGACGGGCCGAGTTTTGGGCGAACTGCGGCAAACGGTGGACGAGGTTTTCCGGCGTCTCGACGAGCAGGAGAAAAAGACGCGCACCGCATTGGCAAAGATGGAGGCCGAGTTTGCCAGACGATTTTGGGAGCTGGGGAAACATGGCAAGCCCTGAGTGTTCAGAGCACAAACCGGATGCCGGCCGAAAGCGCCTGAGCCGTGCGGTTGAGGTGAAGGAGCGGCGGAAGGTCTGCGCCCGGTGCGGGAAGAGCCGCGCGGTGTGGTTCGGACTGGGGATGTTCGGCATGGTGGGTTGGGCCGTGGCCATTCCCACGGTGCTCGGAACCACCCTGGGAGTCTGGGTCGACCGGACCTTCCCCAGCCGCTATTCGTGGGCGATCATGGGGCTTTTCGTGGGTGTCATCCTGGGATGTTGCAACGCATGGTACTGGGTGAAGCGTGAGAGTAGAGAAATCGGAGAATGAGGCAGGTGGTTGATTTCGGGAGTTGCAATTGACGGATAAGGTAGTCCCCGCCACATGGAGCCTCAGTTGGCGGGAACACAACCCCACCCTACCGTGAATACGGGTCGAAGAGGGAAATAGCAATCACTGTAGAGGCATCATGATATGAATCCCTGGGAATATGCTCCGGCATTGGTCGCAGGACTGGTGACGGGAGGATTTTACTTCGGCGGGCTCTGGTGGACGGTCCGTCATGTCGTCCAGGCTCGACGGCCTGCACTGATGCTGTGGACAAGCTTCCTGGTGCGGGCATCCATCGCCTTGGCAGTGTTTTATGTCATCATGGGCGAGAACTGGCTGAGGCTTGTCGCCTGTATGGCGGGCTTCCTCTTCATGCGCCAGCTACTCACATGGCGCCTGGGACCCGGCGGAGGGACACAACAACGCACGGCAAAGGGGAACCCCACATGAGCATCACTCCGGATCAAATCATCCTCTGGCAGTGGGGCACCATCGGCATCAATGCGACCCTCGTCTTCACATGGCTCGTCATGGGTCTCCTGGTGATCGGTTCTCGGCTGGTCACCCGAAGGCTTGCCACCGGGAGCAAAATGTCCCGCATGCAAAACCTCCTCGAAATCATCGTGACCT
>DAIQOB010000205.1:3262-5588 GCA_036788075.1 Syntrophobacteraceae bacterium | reverse complement strand
CGGAGGAGGAAAAACAGCAGCTGCTCATGGCCGGAGTGGATGTGAGCGAGACGGAACGGGGCGGCACTTTTTTCCAGAAAGACACGGAAGTCGTTCACTGCAAATCCAAGCAGGAAGGGATCGAGGTCATCCCCATTCGGGAAGCCCTGGAAAAGCACGACTGGATCAAAGATTATTACTGGAAGCTGGCCTCTGTGGACGCTGACAAGTATACTGCGGCGTCGGAGATGAACCTGCACAACGGGTATGTTATCCGCGCGCTTCCCGGGGCCAAAAGCATCTACCCCATCCAGGCCTGCCTCTACCTGGACAAGCAGGGGCTGCAGCAAAATGTCCACAATATCATCATCGCCGAAGAGGATTCTGAGCTGCACATCATCACGGGATGCTCCACCTCCCCTCACGCCACCAAGGGAATTCATGTCGGGATTTCTGAATTTTATATCAAGAAAAACGCAAAACTGAGCTTCACCATGATTCACAACTGGGCTGAAGACATGGTCGTTCGCCCTCGTTCCGTCGCGCAGGTGGAAGAGGGAGGCCTCTTTTTGAACAACTACGTTTGCATGAAACCGGTCCGATCTTTGCAAATGTATCCGACGACGCACCTGGTGGGAGAGAACGCCGTAGCGCGCATGTACAGCATCATCGTGGGCAGTCCCGATTCTGAATATGACGTGGGAGGCCGGGTCTACCTCAAGAAAAAGGGCAACCGGGCCGAAGTCGTAGCGCGAACCATCACCAACGGCGGAAGAATCATTTCCCGGGGGCATCTCATTGGTGAAGTTGCGGACATCAAAGCGCACCTGGAATGCAAGGGTCTCATCCTTAAGGGTGGGCTGGTCTACGCAGTTCCGGAACTGGAAGGACACGTGGACGGCGTGGAAATGTCTCATGAAGCTGCAGTGGGTAAAATTGCACAGGAAGAGATCAACTATCTCATGTCCCGCGGTCTCAGTGAAGACGAAGCAACGTCAACCATCGTGCGCGGCTTCCTGAGCGTCGACATCCCCGGGCTTCCACCGCAGCTGAAGGCTGAAATCGATAAAGCGATCGAGCTGAGTGAAAAAGACGTGATGTGATTTCCTAGTTGTCCTGCGCGACACATTTACGGGAAGGAATGGGGGGCCGAGATTATGAAACGAATAGTGACCGTAATGATGCTTCTGTCTTTTATCGTGGGTGGAATCGGCATCCCCGCCCGGGCAGAGGATGCGCCACGCCCCCCATTTCCCATTCCTGAAGATACCGGCGCCACGTACAGCCCTCCGGGTCGGTGCACAACATCGAGTAACTACGACTCTGACAAACCGGCGCCTCCGGGTGAGCTCATCATCGTGGACACCGTCGTTCTGAGGCCCCTGGGATTCGTAGCGCTGACGATCGGTGCTGTCGGAGCGCTGATCAGCATGCCCTTCGCAGCCATGACCAACAGTTGTGACCGGGTGCAGGAAGCCCTCATCGAAAGACCCTACCACTACACTTTCACACGTCCCCTGGGTGAACTGGACTATTAGGTCATGTCTGCCAAGACAGCCAAGGTGGCCATCACAGGGGGGATTGCCACGGGCAAGAGCACGGTCTCCAGAATGTTTCAGGAACTGGGGGCCGTCATTCTGGATGCGGACCAGGTGGCACGCGAGGTTGTCGCTCCAGGCAGCCCCGGCTGGGAGCGCCTCCGCCAACTGCTTGGACCGTGCTACTTTGGCGAAACGGGGGAGCTCAAGCGGGCCATGTTGAGAGAGCTCATCATTGCCGACTTTCAGTGCCGTGAGCAAGTCAATGCCATCCTCCATCCTGCCATTTTGGAGCGAATGAACGGGGAATGGCTCCGACATGCCGAGACCCATGAAGGACGACCCGTTTTATTCGATATCCCCCTGCTTTTCGAAGGAAAGTGGGATCGCTACTTCCAAACCATTGTCCTCGTCTACGTTCCCCGTGAAATCCAGACCCAGCGATTGATGGATCGAGACAGGCTCTCCCGCCCGGAGGCTGAAAAAACCCTCACCATGCAGCTCCCCATCGATGCCAAGAAAGCCCTTTCCCACATCATCATCGACAACAGCAAAGATCTCGAGCATACACGGCGCCAGGTGGAAGAAGTTTGGAATCAATTGAAAAATTGATTTTTACACTCAGGTGAAGGTCATCACATCGCCCGAGAGGTTTTGAAGTCCCCCTTTGATTCCCCCCTTGAACCAAGGGGGGGGTGGGGGATGTTGTCTTGCCCGGCATAACTTTTTTGACGGAGCACTAAAGCCTCAGGCGCTTCACCGGCATCACAGCTCCCGGTAGATTTCCACCTTGGATTTGGCTCGCTCAG